>JADFGU010000081.1 GCA_022567535.1 Planctomycetota bacterium
AAACTGGCTATGCCGGCCAATGAAAAGACCCCGACTTTCGTCGAGGTCATCTCTTGGTCGTAATAGCGGGGGCGGGATTCGAACCTGCGACCTCCGGGTTATGAGCCCGACGAGCTACCAGACTGCTCTACCCCGCAATCTATGCGCAACCTTACGCCCCGCTGATGCCGACGTCAATCAGACCGAGATCGGGATCGACCCCTCGGGACGGGTCGCGATGATCCGCGGCTGACCATGCCGCCCATGCGGTGGTGTATCGCGCACTCGGCGACCGCTCCCAAGTCTATCATCGGGCATGTCCGATCAGATCAACGTCCTGCTCATCGGCGGCGGTGGCCGAGAGCACGCCCTGGCGTGGAAGCTCGCGCAGTCTCCCCGGCTGGGAGACCTGTGGATCACCCATCCGACCAACCCGGGGCTGGCTGCCATCGCCGGCCCGGATCGCACGCTCCCCGTCCCGATCGACCTCCGCGAGAGGCGTCGCCTCGTCCACTTCTGCGAAAAGAAGAACATCGCACTGGTGGTCATCGGCCCGGAGGATCCGCTCGCTGCGGGCTTCGCCGACGCCTTGGCCGCACCCGGCCGGGTCGTCTTCGGCCCCGGCGCCGACGGCGCCCGACTCGAAGCGGACAAGGCCTGGGCCAAGCACCTCATGCGGACCGCATCCATACCCACCGCCGAGGCTCGCACTTTCACAGACCCCGACGCCGCCAGGGCATACATCGAATCGCGCGAGGTCTCGCATGTCATAAAAGCCTCGGGGCTGGCCAGGGGCAAGGGCGTCATCGTTCCCGATTCCATCGACGAGGCCCTGGACGCGATCGACCGGATCATGGTCGAGCGCGTTTTCGGCCCCGCCGGCGACACCGTCATCATCGAAGAACGCCTCGACGGCCCGGAGGTCTCCGTCTTCGCGCTCACCGACGGCAGGGCAATCACCATCCTCGAGACATGCCAGGATCACAAGCGCCTCGGCCAAGGCGACACCGGCCCCAACACCGGCGGCATGGGCGCCTTCTGCCCAAGCCCGCTCGTCGACGCACAACTCATGCAGACCATCGAGCGCGAGATCCTCGTCCCGACCGTCGACGCGCTCCGACGCGACGGCATTGACTACCGAGGGGTTCTCTACCTCGGCCTCATGCTCACGCACGCCGGACCCAAGGTTCTGGAATACAACGTCCGCTTCGGCGACCCCGAGTGCCAGGCCCTCATGCCGCGCCTCGATGCCGACCTGCTCGAGATCATGCACGCCACCGCGCATCGGCGGCTGGCCGACATCGACATCGCGTGGAAACCCGGCGCCACCTGCTGCGTCGTCCTCGCCGCCGAAGGGTACCCGGGCGCCCCGCGCAAGGGCGATCCGATCGAGGGCATCGACACGGCCGAGGCCATGGAGAACGTCCACATCTTCCACGCCGGCACGATTCGCGACAATACCGGGCGAATCGTCACGAACGGCGGGCGGGTGCTCAGCGTGGTGGCGTGCGGGAAAGATTTGGCCGAGGCGCGCGAATCGGCGTATCGGGCGGCCGACGCCATCCGCTTTGAGGGCAAGGTTGTCCGTCGCGACATCGCCTCAGCCGCCGTCGCCGCCGCCACCTGAGTCCTCGCCTCCAGCGTCCGCCCCGCCAACCTCGCGCACCAGCCACGCCATGAGGCGCTCGGCCCCCACGGCCTGGCCGTCGTACACCCATCGAACGCCGCTCGATCCGACCATGATCCCACCATCCTCGTCATCGAAACGCACTCTCATGCGTTCGAGCGGCTGACCGCTGAGCGAACCGAGTTCGATCTCGAACGCCCGATCGGTCTGCTCACCCTCGACCATCTGCACTTTGGACGCGTCCGTCTCGCACAGCAGCGTCAGCAACGCACTTATCAGTTCCTCCTCTTCGAGCAGCACGCGCTCCGAAGGACCATCCGCGACCCGCCGAACCCACCCGTCGATCGTCAGGTCCAGCCGCGACCGTCGATCTTCAAAGCGGATCGTCACCGCACCCACCTCGCTCGCCGGCACCTGAGCGGCGTGCCGGGAAATGAAGCCGGCCGCACTGGCGAGGATCCCATCAAAGGCCCGCGTATCCGTCTCCACGATCACCGACGACACCGATTCGACCATGCCGTCGGGCGCGATGACCTGCTGGCGGATCTCGGCGTAGACACGTGTCGCTTCGACATTCGCCGCCCCCCCCAGCGTGAGCGTCCGCCGATCGATCCTTCGCGCCGATGCGCCGGTCGCGGTCTGCAATCCCGGGGCCAGCTGGCGCTCGACGACCGCGCGGGCGATCGGCTCGTCCAGCCCGAGCTCTTCGCGATCGGTGTCGCCCTGGATGAACCGGATCACCTTGACCGCCGCCAGTCGGTGCAGGAGCGCCTGCACCGCCACGCCATCCGCTGCCACCGCCCTGGGCTCGATCATCCGCCACCGCTCACCCAGGCGCACGAGTTGAATCGATCCCGTCGGCGTCTCGAGCCCGACGCGCGAGATATTCAGCGATAATTCCGGCAGCGCGCGCATCACCCGCCACGGTCCCAGCCCGGTCTCGAACAGGGCTGTGAACACCTCGCCCTGGACATTCGCCGAGAACACCTCGCCGCCCGGCGCCTCGACCCGGACCGCTCTCGCCCCGCCCAGCACCGTCGGCGAGCACGACATCCGCCACACCCCGCCATCGTTCAGTTCGATCTCGATCTGGTTCCACCCGGCCCGGTCTTCCACCTCCGCCTCGCGCTCACCCGACAACGCCGACAGCATGCGCAGCGCGCCGTCGATGTTGCTTCGATTGATCGGCCAGCGCCTGCCACCGGCCCAGACGTAATACCACACGCCGTCCGCCGCCCGCTCGACCACCTGCTCGCGCCCGTCCGCGACCCGCACGTGCAGCGCCCTCACCTCCGACGGGTGAAACGACAAGAGCTGCCGGGAGCGCACGATCCCCTTCGGCTCGGGAAGAACGACCGCCGCCACCACCGCCAGCACAAGCGCGATCACCAGGGACGCAATGACTCCCGTCTTGGACATCGCCACAGTCTACTCCGCCATCAGCCCGATGCTCGTCATCGACCCACAGTTCGTCCATATCATCGGCCGGACGCTCCCGTCCCGATTCCTCAATGTCGCACCCACGCGCAAATCCTCTCGTCGGCATCACGCTCGACGCCGAACAACTCCCCACACGCCGCAGGCTGACCGTCTCGAACGACTATGCCCGGTGCATCGCCCAGGCGGGCGGCCTGCCCGTCATGCTGGGGCCCATCCCCGAACTGGCGCGCCGGTATGCAGCCCTGTGCGACGCCTTCATCCTCACCGGCGGCGACGACCCGCGCACCGAGCCCTTCGGCGAGCCCACTCACCCCAAGGCGACGCCCGTTCTCGAATCGCGTCAGGAATTCGAGACCACTCTCCTGCGCGTGCTCGCCGAGCAGTATCCGCACAAGCCGGTGCTCGGCGTCTGCCTCGGCATGCAGATGATGGCGCTCGTGGCGGGCGGCCGCCTCAACCAGCATCTCCCCGACACGCTCGAAAACGCTGCGCACCACTGGGACACCACGCATCCCATCACGCCCGCTCAAGCTGACACCCCGGGGTCATTCGATATGCTCGCCTCGTTGTCCGAGTCGTCCAGGGTCCACAGCCGCCATCGCCAGGCTGTCGACGAACCCGGCTCGCTCACCGTCCTCGCGCTGGCCGACGATGGCATCATCGAAGCCGTCGCTGACCCCTCGCGAAACTTCTACCTCGGCGTCCAGTGGCACCCCGAGCGCACCGAAGACCCGGCCCTCGGACTCGCGCTGTTCCGACAAACCGTGGACCTCGCCGGGCGAGACGCCTGACCCGGCGGCCTCGGCGAATGCAACCCCGCGCAGGCCGCGTTCACCCGGACCGCCCAGCCGTCAATCCCGAAGATGCAGCGGCCGATCCTCAGACACTCCGCAACGCTCAAGCCACACCAGCAGTTCCTGGATGCTCGCCTGCGCGAGGCAGATCGAGGTGTCGGCAGCCCCGTAATACAGGTTCAGCGAGTCGCCATCTTCCCCGATCGTGCACCCGCACGGGAACACAACGTTGCCCACGTCGCCGGCACGCTCGTAGGGCTCGAGCGGCCCGAAGACCCATCGGTCCCCCCGCCTGATGCACCGATCCGGATTCTCGAGGTCAAACAGCGCCAATCCGAGACGGTACAGCGACCCCGACGGCGTCACGCGCACGCCGTGATAGATCATCAGCCAGCCGCGCTCGGTTTCGATCAACGGCGTGGACAGCCCGATTTTGTTCGCGTCCCACCAGCCGCCCCGGCGTGCCTCGAGCATGATCCGGTGATTGCCCCAGTGATGCAGGTCCGGCGAGCACGACACCCAGATGTGCGCGCCCATCGGTCCGACCGGGCGATGAATCAGGTACCAATCGCCGTTGATCCGTCGCGGAAGCAGCGACGCGTCCTTGTCCTCGGGCGACATGGCCAGGCCGTACCGCGTGAACTCGCGAAAATCCTTCGTGAGCGCCAGGGAGACGCCCGGCCCGCCCCAGCCATAGGACGTGTACACCACCGCATACTGGTCCAGTTCCTCGACGTAGGTGATGCGGGGATCCTCGACGCCCCAGAGTTCCTCGCGAAACTGCTCCGGCTGGCCGGCAAACGTCGGGCTCGGATCGATGCTCCACCCGTCCACTCCGTTTCGCGACCGCGCCGCGCACAGATGCGAATGACCGTTGAAGTCCTCCACACGACACAGCAGGAGCGTCTCGCCGTTCTTCAGACGCACCGCACCGGGGTTGAAGACCGTGTGAGCAGCGTACGGCCAGTCCTTCGCCGTCAGAATCGGATTGGTCTCGTGCCGGCGGAACAGAACCTGGAAAAAAGTGTTTCGAATCTGCTGGCCCATCACGACCCCGTTGCTGCCCACTGGCGACCGATGGAGAGTATGTGTCGCCTCTATCGGTCGGTTCCGCCCGCCATCATGCCGAAATCACGGCTTCCGCAGATTCTCGGGCGTCGTCGGCGGGCTCCTCCACATCCGCGTCATGCTCAGCCAGGTGCATTTCCGCCAGGGCCAGCAGGAATGCCAGCGTTGACTCCGCCCCCTGGTTGCGGTTCACCCCGTTGGGCTGCAGCCCGTCGAAGCACCCGCTCGTGTGCGAGTCGTAGATCGTCCGCCCGAGATCGTTGCGACCCAGGAACCAGTCGAAGGCCCGCCGGGCCTCGGTCCGCCAGTGCTCCTCGCCCCGCAATCGCCACGCCGCAAGACACGCCGAGACCGTCGCGTGCGCCTCCACCGGCTGCTGGTCAAATCGCGCACGCGTCCCGCCACGCTCGAAGAACCCGTCCGAACCGATCGGTATGAAGTGGCCCGACTCGTGCGTCTGCAGGTTGACCAGCCACTCCAAGGCCTGCGCAGCGGATTCGATCATGTCCTCGTCATGCAACGCCGTGCCGCTCACGAGCAGCGCGTGCGCGAGCTTCGCGTTGCAGTACGTCACGCGATCCTCGAACCACCGCCAGTCCGGAGAGCCGCTCGACTGGTACATCTTCAGCAGCCGCCCCGCGAGATCGACCAGCACCTTGCGCGCCCTCCGATCGCCCTCGAAGCGGCACAGATACCCGTCAATCCCCAGCAGCGTGAACGCCCACGCGCGAGGACTCGTGAACGAACACACCGGCTCGAGCGCCCGCGCGAACAACTGCGCCGCCCACTTGTTATGGTTTTCGTCCTCGGGTCCGGCCACGAGTGTGCCCAGAGCCCACATCGCCCGGCCGTGCGAGTCCTCCGACCCGACATCTTCCAGCCAGGTGCGCCCGTACGAAAGGAAGTTGCGGAATCGATCCCGCTCCGGATTGAACGCGTACTCGAGGAATGCCACGTATCGCGAGCTCAACTCGGGCAGCCTGGCAGCCTTTCCATCCACCAGCTCACGCAGCGATTGCACCAGAATCAGCGCACGAGCGTTGTCGTCCGTGCAGTACCCCTCCGACAGGTTCGGGATGGAATAGACCGCATGTTGCACAATCCCGGTCTGATCGGTCATCCGATGGACGTGATCGAGCCTGATGAGCGGCAGATCGCGACCGCGCAGCTTGGCCGCCTCGGCCAGCACGATGACCGACGCGCTCGGCCGCTTCGAACGCCGCTTCCGTGCCTCCGTGAACGCCTGCACATAGGAGCGTCCCACGTTGGACCACGTCATCTCCCGGCCGTACAGATACGCGCGCTTCCGCAGCGCCGAAAGCTCCGTCGGATGGTCCAGCAGATCGATCACCGCCTCGGCCAGCGCCGTCGAATCATCGAACGGCACCAGTCGGCCTCGACCGTCGGCGAGCAACTCCTCCGCGTGCCAGTACGGCGTTGAGACAACCGCCTTGCCCGCCCCGACCGCGTACGCGAGCGATCCCGAGCAGATCTGCGCCTTGTTGAGGTACGGCGTGATGTAGATCTCCGCCGCGCCCAGAAACTCGTTCAGCTCCTCGTCGCTGACAAACTGATTGTAAAAGACGACGTGGTTCTGCACGCCGAGCTGCTCCGCCCGCTGCTGAAGTCCGATGCGGTATATCTCGCCGTGCTCTCGCTTCAGCTGAGGGTGTGTCGCGCCGAGAATCACGTACGCCGTGTTCGGATGCCGCTGAACCACCGCCGGCATCGCCTCAATCATCTGCTCGATGCCCTTGCCCGGGCCGATCAGCCCGAACGTCAGCAGCACGTGCCGACCCTCGAGCCCGAACTTGTCCTTATAGAAACTCGGATCGACGAACGACACGTCCGGAATCCCGTGCGGGATGACCCGGATCCGCTCCGGCGGGGCGTCGTAGACCTCGCGCAGAAACTCGGCGCCCCGCTCGCTCATGGACACCAGCAGGTCGGAATGCTCGATCAGCCCGCTCATCGCCCGCCGCTCCGCGTCCCCGGGCTTGCGCAGAATCGTGTGCAGCGTCGTCACCACCGGCATGCGCAGCTGGCGAATGAGCTTCACGATGTGGCTGCCCGCCGGCCCGCCGTAGATGCCGAACTCGTGCTGCACACAGACCGCATCGACGTTGTTCAGGTTCAGGAAATCCGCCGCCCGATGGTACGACGCCAACTCGCGCTCGGCGATCTCGAAGCAGACCTCGTCGGAATAGCGATATCCCTGCTCGATGTCGTTGACGGGTACAACCGAGGTCTGAATCCCGTGCGACGCCTGCTCGATGCCGCGCCGCAGGTGCCCGGAGAACGTCGCGATCCCGCACTGACGAGGAAGATACGTCCCGATCAGCGCCACGCGTCGGAGTCTCTTGGACTTCAATTGCGCCATGACGGCCCCTCCTTGTGCCCAGCCTGACTTGTTGTCCCCCCGTCGCCGAATACGCCCCCCTTCCTCTTCGCCGCGGACGAGCGGCTGAAGCGCTCGCCTGCAGACACACGAATCGGTCCCCCACGCCCGCAATCATAGGCCATGAACGCCGACGGGAAGAAGACGGGAATCGTCCCAAACGCCGCCGATCCGCGCGGAGAGCGCCCCACGACGCCCTGCCGCCCCTACACCAGCCCGGTCGAATCCCTGACTCCCAGCGTTCGATAGATTTCTCGTGTCGCTGTGCTCTTGTTCAGCGTGTAGAAATGGATTCCCGCCACCTGGTGGTCGAGCAGATCGCGGCACTGCTCGGTTGCCCAGTGGACGCCCACGCGGCGCACGGCGTCCTTCTCGCCCCCCGTCCGGTTCAGCGCCCGCTGCAGCGGGGCCGGATACCGCACGCACGCAGCCAGCTCCGCCATCCGCACCATCCCCGCCAGCGACGTCACCGGCATGATCCCGGCCAGGATGGGAACCTTGATCCCCGCCAGCTCGCACCGGTCTCGAAAGTCGTAGAAGTCGCGGTTGTCGAAGAAGAGCTGGGTCGCGATGAAATCCGCACCCTCATCCACCTTGGCTCTGAGCAGGTCCATCTCGGTCATCCGGTTGGGAGTCGCCGGGTGACCCTCGGGATACCCCGCCACGCCGATCCCGAACCCGCGCCGATCCGTGTGCCCGCCCTGGGCGTTGAACCGCTGGATCGACCGCACCAGATCCGCCGCGTGCTTGAAGTGCCGGAACGGCTCGATCCCGTTTGCCGGCCACTCCTTGGGCATGTCGCCGCGCAACGCCATGATGTTCGAGATCCCCACCGACGCGTACCGCTCGAGCACCTCGCGGATCTCGCCCTCGTCGTGACCGACGCACGTCAGGTGAGGCACCGGCTCCAGCCCGGTCTCGCGCTTCACCCGCACCACCAGGTCGTGCGTCCGCTGCCGCGTCGACCCGCCCGCGCCGTACGTCACCGACACAAAGCTCGGCTTGAGGTCCTCGATATCCGCCATCGTCGCGTACAGCGACTCCACGCCGGCCTCGTCCTTAGGCGGGAAGAACTCGAACGAGAACGTCGTTCGCTGGTTCTTGAATATGTCGCGGATGTGCATCGACCGTGCGTCCAATCGTTCCGGACCATCACCCCCCCGCTGTCATCGGCCATCCCCTCGTCCGGTGTGAGGACATCCCCCGCAGCCGGACCAACGCCCCCGGCTGCCAACACAGATTCTATCTCCGCCCCGCCCCCCGGACTCGCTACCCCCCAAACGCCCGCGTCCACGACCAGCGGCACCCGGAACGCGCCCGTTTCGGTAGACTCTCACCATGAGCGATCCCTCGCCCGGCACGCTCCGGGCATGCCACTGCTGCGGGCTCGTGCACACGTTACCGCAGGTGCCGACCGGCTCGCGGGCGGTCTGCGTGCGTTGCGGCTCGACGATCCGCCACGCCGGACTCCCGCGAAGCACGAGCCGCGCCGCCGCCTTCGCGCTGGCCGCACTCACCCTCTACCCCATCGCCATGCTCCTGCCCGTCATCGAGATCGAACGCATGGGCCGGGCTCACGCCACCACCATCTGGTCCGGCGTGGTCGAGCTGCTCGGCGCGGGCGAGCTCTTCGTGGGGCTGGTCGTGCTCATCTGTTCCGTCGTCGCCCCCATCCTCAAGATCGTCGCGATGCTCACGCTGTGCACCGGCGGCGCGGTCCTGGGACGAAAGCACCGTGCGATGACATACCGCCTCGTGGAATGGATCGGCCGATGGGGGATGCTGGACGTCCTGCTGGTCGCGATCCTGGTCGCCATGGTCAAGCTCGGCGCCTGGGTCGAGGTGACG
>JADFGU010000082.1:0-1611 GCA_022567535.1 Planctomycetota bacterium
CCCGATCGCGCCCAGCACGCCCACCGTCGAGGCGACCGCGTTGCACCCGCCCTCGATGGCGAGCTTGACGATGTTCTCGGGGTCGAAGTAGGCGGGGTTGGGCGCGAAGCTTGCGCCCGCGGAATGCTCGATGCCCTGATCGACCGGCAGGATCGAGACATGCCCGGTGCCGCCCAGGCGACCGCTGTTGAGCAGCGTCTGAAAGTTGCGGAGCACCGTGGGCGAGCGGTCGGTCCGGCTCACGACGCGGTCGATGAAGTCCGGCCCGGGCAGGTGCAGCTGATCGCGCGGGATGGTCCGGCAGACGTGCCCGAGCAGGTCGTCGGCGTCCTGACCCAGGACCTTGGCAATATCGATGTCGGGAGAAGCCCTGGCGGCCTTGGCTGCGGTCATGGTGGCGGTCATTTGGGGCTCCGGGGTCATGCGTCGCACAAGTATAGGAAGGGCAGCGAGGCCTTCGCCGTGCCCGCCACCAACCTCACCGATGCCGTGAACGCGCTCTTCTCCGTCGCGCCAGCCGACCAGTGGCAGCCCGTGATCGACCGCAGTGGTGTCGCTCTGGACCTCGCGTTCAACCTCCGGTTCGTCGCGCAGGACTTCCCCTGCTACGCCGACTGCGACCAGAGCACCGGGGTGGGCACGCTGGACATCTTCAACTTCCTGCGCTTCCAGAACAGCCTCGTGGCAGGCTGTCGAAAAGCAAACCCCGAAACCTCACTCTCCTCACCAAGCCCGCGCGATCACGCCGATCGCGGGGTTCCTTGCGCCGACCATGTAGTGCGGTGGATTGTTTCATCCACCTGAAGTGGCGGAGCCGATATCAGTCCATCGGTACGTGCGGTCCTTGGGAGCAGCGCATTGCGGGCAGAAGACTGGTTTACGTTCATAGCGATGCTCGCGTGCGCTTCAGTGCTCAAATGGGCGGTGTGGCGGGCGACGAGGCTCCCCGAACGCATCTATCAGAGCCGATCTATGCTGTGGGCGCTTATCACTTCGAGGAGGATGCCGATCATCGTGCTCGGTGTTTCAGCGGTGCCGATCGCGCTGCTCTGGAATCAGACGGTATGGAGTGGATTCGAAACACCGGCTCCTCGCGTGATCGTGTGTTCCGTGGTCGCGTTCATCGCCTGGACCGACAGTGCGTACGCCCCGAATTACTACTTCGGGCGTCTGCACCTGCTCGACCGATCTGCGGTAGTATTGCTCGCGCTCGGGGTCGTGATGCACCCGGTGTTTCTTCCCGCGTTTGTGCTGGCGTCGGTGACAATCTCTCGCCAGTTCACGCACCCGGACGCCATGGGGCAGTCGTGGTCGGATCGACGAATCCTGTACGACTTCGTCACCATGGGCACCGCGTACATATTTGTTCGCGGGTTCACCCCGGCTTCTGAGAGTGTCCTTCTGACCGGGCTGATCGCGGTTGTCGCAGCGGCGTATTTTCATTCAGGTCTGGCCAAGGTGAGGCTCAGCCCGTATCCCTGCGCATGGGTTTTTCACAATCGGTCGCATCGGCTCGTGTTTTCGAGCCGGTGCTACGGGTGGCTCTGGTGGCTGTCCGACGATGCGATCGTCCGCGTCCGCGAGGGCTCGGCACTGTCACGCGCGCTGGCG
>JADFGU010000082.1:1620-9147 GCA_022567535.1 Planctomycetota bacterium
GGACTCTGCTTCTGGAAGTGGATCACGCTTGATATACTGCTCGCCACGACGCTCTTGGTGTGGCCGCTGGACATGTATGGCGTGAGCGGGATTGGCGCCATAGCGATCGCGATCGCCAGCGCTCGTTTGTGGAGCGAGCCGCCGTTGCTTGGATGGTATGACACAAACTTCGTCAACTTGTTTCGCCTCGAGTCGGTGGAGGCGGATGGCTCAGTTCGAGAGATCGGCCGAACATCGATGGTGCCGTATGACCTTCCGGTCGGCCAGTCTCGGTTCTTTTATCTTTTGGATCAGCCGGTGCTCGTTGGAACCTACGGCGCGCTGACCCGAGTGGATGTAGACCAGTTCTCTCTGACACGACTCATCGAGCAGTCAGAGGGTCGTCCCGATCGGATAGAGGAACTCAAGCGGGACTTTGGGGTGAAGTCCTCTCGCTCCGAGGTGGCCGACCGATTCGAACGGTTCATTCGAGAGTATTTCATTGGCCGCCGATCGATGCCGCGCCCATGGCGGCTCTCAACACCGGTGCACTTGTTCAGCCGCGTCCGAGGCGACAAGGCTGATCCTGCGAACGTCCAGCACGTGCGTGTGCGCGCGATCGAGTACTTCCATGACGATAAGGGGATACGTGTCGTTTCGGACCAGATCGTTCTCGATATCGTGATCTGAAGCAGCTCGATACACTCCGCGGGCTTTGGATGACCGAGGAATTCTCGGCGCAAAGACACTTCAGCGCAAAGTGTGAAGAGATATGATTGCTGACGGAGACGATTATGAAAAAGGCAATCGTGCTTGGTGCGGGGATGGTGGGGCGGGTGATCGCGGCGGATCTGGCTGAGGACAGCGCGTTCCATGTCACGATTGCGGACGTGAACGATGCGAATCTGGTCAGTGCCGGGCGCCACGCAAAGAACAGCGTCGCGACAACGCAAGTGGAGCTTTCGGACTCCGACGCGATCAAGCGTCTGGTTGAGCCGTTCGATATCGTTCTGGGCGCACTGTCGAGCAAGATCGGGCTCAATGCCCTCCGCGCGGTGATCGAGGCGGGCAAGAACTACTGCGACATCTCGTTCATGGCGGAAGACGCGCTGCAGCTCGACGCGCTCGCCAAAGAGCACAACGTAACAGTGGTCGTCGACTGTGGCGTCGCGCCGGGGATGAGCAACCTGCTCGCGGGGTACGCGGTCGAGCAGCTCGACACATGCCACACGATCGACATTGTCGTGGGCGGCCTGCCCCGCGAGCCGAAGTGGCCGTTCAACTACAAGGCCGCCTTCAGCCCGGCGGATGTCATCGAGGAATACGTCCGGCCCGCACGCTATGTCGTGGATAGCAAACTCATCACGCGCCAAGCGCTCTCCGAGCCGGAGTTGATCGACTTTGCGGGCATCGGCACGCTCGAAGCGTTCAACACCGACGGGCTTCGAACGCTCGCCCACACGCTGAATGTGCCCAATATGAAGGAGAAAACGCTGCGCTACCCGGGGCACATCGAGCTCATGCGCGTGCTGCGCGACATCGGGCTCTTCTCGCACGACCCCATCGACGCGGGCGGCGTCAGCGTTCGGCCCATCGACGTGATCTCGAAACTCATGTTCCCCAAATGGACCTACGAAGAGGGCGAGGCGGACCTCACCGTCATGCGCGTCGTGGTTGACGGCACACAGGACGGTTCACCCAGACGCTACCAGTGGGATCTGCTCGATTATTACGACCCGAAGACAATGCGCACCAGCATGGCCCGCACCACCGCCTTCCCGTGCGCCATCATCGCGCGCAGGATCGCATCGGGCGAGATCAATCAGCCGGGCGTCAACCCGCCCGAAAAGCTCGCGCACATCGACGGGCTGGTCGAGCATGTCCTTGCGGAGCACGATCGCCGCGGCGTCCACTACGCGGCCTCGACGCGATAGATCGAGCCCTCGCGCCGCGTTCAGGCGTCCAGCAGCTCGACCCGCGAGTACTGGTCGAGGTTGCACACGACGTGCTCGCCGTCGTCCTTGACGAGTTCGAGCCGATCGAGCCACAGCTTGTCGTCCTTGCTGTGGGCGAACCACGAGCCGGTCTTTTCCTGTGAAAACCGGACGACGGCGCCCTCAACAGTGGTCGACTCGGCACGAACGCCCATCGGGATCTGCTGCGTCACGCGGACACGGGTGCCGGGCTTATAGATCTCGCGCGCGCTGGACATGGGGCGGAGTATAGGGGAGGGAGAGGGAGAGAAGAAGCGACGAAGCGACGAAGGGGGAGAGAGGGACAGGCGAAGCGTTCGGTCGGATCTCCGAGCCGACGGGTGGGATAGCTCTCCGAGCTGTCTGTTCCGATTCTCAGCGCGAAATCCGCAAAGTCATAGAGAGACGAAGCGACGGGGAGACGAAGAGATAAACAGAGCCCTCTGCGCGAGCAGGGGGTCCTCTCCGCTAGCATTTACTGGGAGTAACGGAGTAACGGAGTAACGGAGTAACGGAGTAACGGAGTAACGGAGTAACGGAGTGACGGAGGGGGGGAGAGGCGGAGAGGAGAAGAGACGGAGAGACGAAGTGGGGAGGAAAATCAGCTTTCGCGGGATGCGGCGATCGCGAGGCGGATTCCGCAGCGCATGAGTGGGGCGATGCGGGTGACGGCGAGGCCGAGTTGCTCGGCGGTTCGGATGGCAGTCAAGGGTCGGCATCCCGCGAGGCCGAATCGATGCTCGAGCACGCTCCGCTCGGGGTCGGGCAGTATGTGCGCGAATCGGCGGACGCGTTCGTCCGGTTCCAGCTCGGCCTGCCAGGGCGAGACGCGGCGGGTCCAGTCCGGCACGACGTGCCCGGAGCGAAGCAGCGGCGTCGCGCGGCCAGGGGGCTTTGGGCGACGCTCGACGCGATCCCACGCGGCGACGGCCTTTGAGACGGCCAGCCCCACCGGAGCCGCCAGCCGACCCCCGTGCGCCGGGTCGAACGACCCCGCCGCCGACCCCGCCGCACCGATCGCCAGCGTCATCAGCTCGGTCAGTTCGCCGGGCGGGAGGTGGTCGACAGGTGTGCCGAGACGATCCTCGATCGTGCGCACGATGTTGCCTAATTGGGCGCGCAGCAGCTCTGCTCGCAGCCTGGCCTCAAGCCGCAGCAGTGTCTCGGCTTCGTCCACGGCGAGCCGGGAGACGTTGAACTTCGGCAGGGCCGTGACGATCGCACCGGCTGCCTCTTCGAGCCGCCGTCGCGCCGTCGCACGCGACGACTCGATGGCGGCGTCCGGCGGTGGGGTCGCCCGCGCCCCCTCGATGAGGGCCGCAAGGTCCGTCCGGTCGGGCGAGCCCAGGCCGTGCCCAACGATCAGCTCGTCCGTCGGCCAAGGGTCGGGCTCTGCGCTCGGGCCCGGGTCGAAAGGCCTGAACGAGCGAAGCACGTCCGCGCGAGCCTCGACGATCGTGCGCGCCACGCTCGCGCGTGATCGCCCGAAGCGCCGGGCGAGGTCGGCCGGCTCGATCCCAAGGTGCGTGGCACGCAGCGCGAGCGCCTTGCGCCGGTCCATTGGCGGTGGGCGTCGGCCGAACACTGATGCCGACCCGTCGTGCCGGATCAGCAGCTGCCGAATGCCCTCGTGGCTGCGGTTGAATCGGCGCGCCAGGCGGAGCGCCGCCTCGTTCAGCGAGAGCCCCAGCGCCGCGCGATACCGGGCTGCACGGCGAACCATCCGGTCAAGCTCGTCGGGCGCGATTCGCGTGAAGTGGCCGGCTCGCGAGATGGGTCGGCTGTGGGCGCGTTCGAATACCTCGACGACACCGGAGGCGAACATCAGCACGCTGCGGCCTTGCTCGGTCCGCACACGCCGGGCGACAAGCCCCTGCCGGCGGTAGCGGTCGATGGTTTTTCGGCTGACGCCCCAGCGCCGGCACAGGGTCGTTGCGTCGAGGAACCCGTCAAGCTCATCCAGGCTGAGCCGCGCGTCGTGGGACAGCCGCTCGACGAGCGAGGAGAGGTCCGCGAGCAGGCCGGCGCCCTCGGTCATCCTCGGCCGCTCGATCTCCGGCCGATACCCGGTCACGCGAAAGACGATCCAGTCCTCGGGGTAGGTGGTGTCGTGATCGACCTCGCCGGCGAGTGTTTCGGCGCGCTCGATGTCGCGCTTCAGCGCCCTGGGCGGCGCGAAGCGCAGCTGCTCGTACAGGTCCTTGATCGCGGGCGAGCGCAGCTGCGGGAGCGGCGGCATCCCCTACCACGCCAACGACGCCCACTCGTGCGATGGGCTTTCGAGGAGATCGAGCGCGAGACACTCATCAAGAAACTTCGCCACGGCCTCGCGCTCCCGTTCGCCGACACGGTACCGGAGCACGGAGCCGAGATACTCGCCCGCGTGCTCGCGAGACCACCCGTGGCTCGATGCGCGTGCGGACACGATCCAGCCCAGCCGCGTCGCGTTTCGGCGCAGCTGCCGGTCCAGCACCATGGCGGCGGTGCGGACGCGCGGCGTGTCCAGTTCGTCGGTTCGGCACATCCAGGTCGCGTACACGAACGGCAGGCCGGTGAGATCCTTCCACGATCGGCCGAGGTCGGCCTCGTGCTGATACCGCCCCGCCGGCGCGTCCAGTGTCACCGCCTTGTCGCCGATCACGAGGATCGTCTCGGGCCAGTCGTGCCCTGCGCGGAGGTCGAACGGCTCGATCCCCGGCCGAACGCCGAAGACCCGCTCGAGAATCACCCGGCACAGCGCGACGGAGGTGTGGCTCTCGATGTCGGCGTGGACGACGCGGATACGGTCCATCGGCACGTCCGAGCACAGCCGAACCGTCAGCGTGTGCCCGTCGCACCCGATCATCCCCACCGGGAGCATGGTCAGCCGACCGTGCGATCGGGCGGCGTCGATCACGGAGATCAGCCCCAGGTCGGCGTCGCCCGCCTCGACCAGGGCCGCGATGCGCGACGGGGCCTCGGTGATCAGCTCGACGCCTTCGAGCTTCTCGAGCCCCTCGATCAAGGGGACCGTGTTGAGGTACCGCACACAGGCGAGGCGGACGCGTTGCATGAGGTATCGTAGCGGCCGCCCCGCTCGCGTACGCTTGCACCGATCATGCCGACCGATTCATCACAGGAAGGACTGGTGCTGCTGGGTGGTGGCGGGCACGCGCTGGTGGTGGCCGACGCGGCTGTGGCTTCGCGCCTGGGGCCGGCCGGGTTCTACGACGACGATCCCCATGCGCCCGCCCGGCGCGACCTCGAGCACCTGGGCACACTCGCCGACGCGGTCGCCCGCGCGCCGTCCGCATGGATCATCGCGATCGGCAACCTCGAGGTGCGCAAGGGCGTGATCGAGACCATGCGCACAAACGAGCAGCACGCCGCGTCGGTGATCCACCCGGGTGCGATCGTCGCGCCCAACGTCGTGATCGGGCGGGGCGTGTTCATCGGGCCCGGCGCGATCGTCAACGCGCGGGTCGAGATCGGCAACCACGCCATCGTCAACTCCGGCGCCGTCATCGAGCACGAGTGCGTGGTGGGGATCAACGCGCACATCGCGCCGGGGGCGACCATCGGCGGCGGCGTCCACGTCGGCGCGAACACGCTGGTCGGTATCGGATCGACGGTCCTGCCGGGCCTGCGCATCGGCAGCGCATCGGTCGTCGGCGCGGGGGCGGCGGTCATCGAGAATGTCGCCGACGGCCGGCGCGTCGTCGGCACGCCGGCACGCCCCATGGACCGATGACGGTTACTTGCCCGGCGGGTTGTGAGTCTGGTCCCGCATCTGTTTGGCGCGATCGACGACGCCGGCGTCGGCCTCGGCGCTGCGCAGCGTCAACTCGAAGTGCCAGTAGATGCGGGTCTCGATATTGATCGGCAGCACGGTCGCGGCCAGGTCGATCGGGGGCCATTCGTACCACGGCGCCCGCGCCCGCCGATGCGTCGCCAGGGCCTCGTACCCCTCGTGCTCCAGCCGCACGTCAAAGTCCCCAAAGTGCGTGAATTCAGCGGAAACCGGCGTCTGACCGATCTGAACGTCGTTCAGCCAGACCGTCGCGCCCGGCGGGGTCGAGGTGATGGTGATCTGTCGGCCGAGGCACCCGATCTGGGTCGCCGTGAGCACTCCCATCGCCGTGGCGGCGCACTTCGAGAGCGTCCGTCGGCGGCGAGTCACGGCTGAAGCCGCTCGGTCGCGGCCCCGTCCGACGCCGCCATCGGCTTGGGTTCGGTGATGCGCGTGCCATTCCTGGGCTGGTGGTCGAACTCATCGCCGCGGAACAGCGAGCCGAGGTACGCGCGCCGGACCATGTCGTCGTTGATCAGTTCGCGCGGCGTTCCCTCGGCGAGCATCCTGCCCTCGTCGAGGATGTATGCGCGGTTGCACACGCGGAGCGTCTGCTGGACATTGTGGTCGGTGATCAGGAACGAGATGCCGCGATCGGAAAGCCTGCGGATCTCGCGTTGAAGTTCCTCAACGGCGATCGGGTCCACGCCGCTGAACGGTTCGTCCAGCAGGATGAGCCTGGGATCGGTGACCAGCGCCCGCGCGATCTCGAGCTTGCGACGCTCGCCGCCCGAGCACGACCGCGCCGGGTGGCGAGCCTTGTGCGTGAGGCCGAACTGGTCGAGCAGCTCCGCGGCGCGTCGTTTGCGCGCGACGCGCGTCAGGTCCAGCGTCTCGAGGATCGCCAGCAGGTTCTGTTCGCAGGTCATGCGCTGGAAGACGCTCGGCTCCTGGCTGAGGTAGCCCATGCCCAGTCGTGCGCGCTTGTACATGGGCAGGTCGGTGACGTCGCTGCCGTCGTAGCGGATGCGGCCGGTCTCCGACTCGATCATCCCGATCGTGATCCGGAAGCTCGTCGTCTTGCCCGCGCCGTTGCGACCGAGCAGGCCGACGATCTCGGCCGGCTGCACCACGAAGGAAACGTCGTCGACGACCACTCTCCCCGAGAAGGACTTGCGCAGCATCTTCGCCTCGAGCAGACTCATGGGGGCAAGTGTATGCCAAAGCGTCGCCGGCGCACACGGAACGATCCCCGAACGTGCGAGAATCTTTGGGTCAATTGAAGAAACGGAACGTGGCCGGGTAGCGGAAATACTGCCCCTTGGACGCGGCCGTGGCCCCCATGATCGCACCAATCATTCCGAGGACGAATACGGCGGGCACCGTCACGATCCACCCGACGCACGTGAGGACACCCAGCACCACAGCCAGGATCCCCATCAGCACCAGGCTGATCTGGAAATTCAGCGCCTCGCGGCCGTGGTCGTCCACGAAGGGCGACTCGCTCTTGCGGACGGACCACATGATCGCGGCGAACGCGATGGGGATCCAGAACCCGATGCCGGTCGACGCGATCGCCAGCAGCCACGCGATCATCGACCCGAGGTGCGTCCACATCGCGTAGGTCCGCTCCCAGCGTTCGGCGTTGGGGTCGTACAGCGGATGGGGCTCGGACAGCGCCGCCGGAATGTCAGGGGTTTCGTGCATCGCGGTGCCGGGCGAGACTCGTTCGACCAGTTATTCGGATCCGCGGGTCGGGCGTTTCACTGGGCCCGGTCGCGGCTCGGTGTGAGCGATTCTTGGCCG
>JADFGU010000083.1 GCA_022567535.1 Planctomycetota bacterium
CGACCCGGCCGACGCCCGCGGCGCACTGTCGCACCACTACGGGCACGACCCGGGCTCCTACGGGTATTCGGTGCGGATCGCCACGCCGGAGAAGAGCGATGTGGCGAAGAAGGTCGCACAGACGCGCCGTCTGAAGATACGGATCGAGGTGCCCGCCGACGCGAAGCACCAGGGCGGGTTGGCCGTGTTCGGCGAGCGGCTCGGGCGTTTTCCGGCCGACCCCACGATCGTGCTGCGTTTCGATGCGCCGCACGGGCTGGGCCGGGACTTCCGGTCGGACAAGCCGGTGGCGGTACGCCGGCTGGTTGCGGCGCGCGAGACGCTCCTGCCCACGGCCGAGGCCGGCGGTGCGGAGTGGCGCTTCACGACCACTGACCCCGCCGATGGCTGGATGCAGCCGGACTTCGACGACACCGGATGGAAAACGGGCCGCGGCGGCTTCGGCACCGAGGGGACGCCGAACGCCCGGATCGGCACCCGCTGGAACTCGCCGGCGATCTGGCTGCGGACGACGGTGACCGTGCCCGCCGGCAGCGAGATTGTGGCTGCGATACTGCGATTCTATCATGACGAGGACGTGACCATCTTCATCAACGGCAAGCGCGTGGCTCGCCGGCGGGGGTACGTCTCGCACTACATCGAACAATCGCTCGACGCCGCCGGCCGGAGCGCGTTGCGCGAAGGCGAGAACACCATCGCCGTACGCTGCCGCCAGACCGGCGGCGGCCAGAACATCGACGTGGGCCTCGACGTCGTCCGCCGTGGAGAGTGACGACGAACTGGATCATAGCGCCATGACGAAGCAGCAAGACACCAGTGCATCGCGGCAACGGCAACCGGCGCGGATCGAACAGTTGCGCGTCGAGAACTACCGGGCGCTGCGGAAAATCGAGTTCAAAGACTTGACCCCTCTGACCGTATTGCTCGGCCCGAACGGGAGCGGCAAATCCACGGTTTTCGACGTTTTCAACTTCCTGTCCGAATGCTTCCAATTCGGGCTGCGATATGCCTGGGACCGCCGTGGACGGGCAAAGGAACTCAAGACGCGCGGCCAGGACGGCGCCGAAGGCCAGCAGCAGCGTGTTCGCCAGCGGGCTTCCCTTGCCCTTGACGTCGATCAGGACGCCGCCCGAGACGATGAACAGCCCGCCGACCAGCGCAATGAAGGCGTAGAACTCCTTCAGGGCGTGCAGCATCTGGTATTGGCCGTAGGTCTGCCCGTGCCTGAATGCGCCCTGGTTGAATCCCAGCAGGTAGTACGCGACGACGATTGAACCGAGGAAGAAAGCGACCTCGGGGAAGCGCTGGTGCCAGAAGTGGGCGTTGATGAAGGGCATGAGCGCGATGCTGCCCAGGAGGGCCGCGAACGGCAGCATCAGCCACAGCGGGATGTCAGGGATGGGACCGGCCGCGTCGTGCGAGGCGTCGTCGGTGTGCGCACCCTGAGCCGGATGATCGTCGTCGGATGGGTCCTGGTCCTGACGCGGGTCGAGGCCGGTGTCGCGACGATCGGGGAGCGGCGCGGGAGCGTGGTCGGGTCCGATCGCGATGCTGATCGGTTCGGGCGCATGTGATTGGTCATGGACGCCGTCGTCGCTGTGCGCCTCGCGCTCCTGAATGGCCGGTGCAGTGGAGGACCCGTAGTCGTCGGGCTTGACGATGCGGGTCAGGGCGGCGCCGAGGAGCAGACCGATGCAGATCCACAGTGCCCACGACAATGGACCGCGGAGCCCACGATTGTGTTCACCGGCACTCATGTCTCAGCGGCTCCTGTCGATTCAGGCACACTGGCGCGGGACTGTTATCAGTATGTGAGGGTAGGCCCAACAGTCTGGTGCAAAGAACGAATCGAATCCAGGTCGAGCCGAAGGTCTGATAAGTGCGTCTAATCGGGTGCGGGCCTGGTGTTGCGTGCTCGTCGGGCCAGTACGACGGCGACGCCCGCGGTCGCGACGACGCCGACGCCGTTGGCCGCCAGATCGTCCAGCCCGAAGGTGCGATTGATGGCTGGGATGGCTTGCGTGGTCTCGTCCAGGACCGCCATGGCACAGGCGAGCAGCGTGGACACGGCGATATTGCGTTTGCTCAGCGTCGGGCCGAACCAGCGCGTGCGCAGGAGCAGGGCGCACCAGATGCCGAAGGCGGCGGCATGTGCGGGCAGGTCCGGGCGTCCGCCGCCGGCGATGGCGAGCTCGGGCCAGTGGGTCGCCACGACCAGCGCGATCGCGTACACGACGAACATGATCCGCCGCGCACTCATGCGGATGAGGCGCACGGGCCGGGTTCAGGAGTGGCGCCGGCCGGCTCGGGTGTGCGGACCTCGATGGTCGGCGGCGGGGACTCGGCGCGCGCAGGCTGCTCGACCCGCCGCTGAGGCGTGGCGGCGATGGATTCGGCCAGCGCGCGGTAGTCTCGCGCTCCGGCCGCGTTCGGGGCGTACTCGAAGATGGTCTGTCCGAAGCTGGGCGATTCGGCGAGCTTGATGTTGCGTCGGATGGGGGGCTCGAAGACGCGGCCGCCGCTCCACGGCTTGTCAGTGGCGTGGGCGCTCCGGAAGAACCGGCGCAGATCCTCGACGACCTCCTGCGTGTGCGAAGCCTGGAGGTCGTGGGCGCACAACACGATGCCGCTCACGCGCAGGGTTGGGTTGATCTTGCTGGTCACCCGGTCCACGGTTTCGAGCAGTTTTCCGACGCCCTGCAGGGCCAGGAAGTGCGCCTGCATCGGGATGATGATCTCATCGGAGGCCGCGAGTGCGTTGATCGTCAAGAGCCCGAGCGAGGGCGGACAGTCGAGCACGATGTAGTCGTAGTCGGGCGCGATGCGGTCGAGCGCGAACCGCAGGCGGCGAGTGCGATCCGGCTTGAGCGAGAGTTCACCCTCGACCGCGGCCAGATCGGTCTCGCTGGCGATGATGTCGAGGTTGGGCCTGGACTTGGTGACGACCGCGCTCGGGTCGAGGTCTGGGTCGCTCAGCAGATCGTACACGGTGCCGAGCCGCTTGTCGGTGTGGATGCCCAGATGGAGCGTGGCGTGGGCTTGCGGGTCGAGGTCGAGGATCAGGACGCGGTTGCCCATCCGGGCCAGTGCCGCGGACACATTCACCGTGGTGGTGGTCTTGCCCACACCGCCCTTCTGGTTGATCATCGCGATCCGTCGCGTGTGGGTCGAGCCTTGAGGTTGCACGCGCTGAGTATAGTGCCCGGCGGGCGAGGGGAAATCGGCCCGTTACTTCCGGGTGGTGGGCCCGGCGGGTTGGATGGGATCCGGCCCGGGTGCGTGCGGCTCGGTCGGTTCTGGCGCGTGTGGGGAATCTGCGGGCGCGTCGCCGCGCTCCAGGGCGGTGTGTGCTCGCGGCCACCACGTTCGCCTGGCGATGACCAGTGCGCCCAGGGCGACGATCGCCGTGAGCGCCATCGTGGCGAGGTACACGATCGGCGCGCTGTTGATCCGGGCGAGGGTGACGCCGAGCACCACGAGCACCAGGCCGAACCCGTACAGCGTGAGCACCGCGCCCCGAACGCCGAATCTGCGCTCGAGCATATGGTGCAGGTGGTCGGTGTCGGCGTCGCTGAGCTTTTTGCCGGTCAGCTTGCGGCGGATGATGGCGAGCACGGTGTCGATGATCGGGATGCCGTAGATGATGAGCCCGGCGACGACCAGGTGGGTCTGGCCGTGCTTGCCGCCGAGCATGAGCACCAGGACGATCGTCGAGTATCCGAGCAGGAGCGAGCCGCAGTCGCCGAGGAAGATTGACGCGGGCCTGAAATTGTGCGGGAGGAAGCCCAGGCACGCCCCCATCAGGGCCATTCCCAGGACGATCTGCTGGGCGTTTCGCGGATCGCTGTCCCAGACGGCGAACGAGACGGCGATGATGGTGAGGCCCAGTGCCGCGATGGCGGTGACGCCGCTGAGCAGCCCGTCAAGCCCGTCGGTCAGGTTCGAGGCGTTGCAGGCGCCGAGGACGAAGACGGCGATGATGGCGGTGCCGGTCCAGTAGATGAGATCGAAAAAGAGCCCGTCGCCGACGAACGGCACGGCGTCGGGCAGCGCGATGAACCAGCCGATGGTATTGACGCCTTCAGGAGAAACCGCCAGATGCACGTCGAAGTATTTGGCGACGGGCAGGAGAAAGCCCGCGGCGACGCGCACGCCGACGTCGTTGACGGCCAGGGCGGCGGCGGCGACGAGCTGGCCTGCGATCTTGATCCGCGGGCTGATGTGGATGATGTCATCCAGGAGCCCGACCATCATGATGACGAACATTCCAAGGATGACGCTCATGGGGATCGCCAGGTCGAGGATCCCCTCTTCGCGCATGGTTGACGGGTGGAAGTCGATGAAGCCGATACCGATGGCGGCGAAGTAGCTCATCACGATGCCAGCCATCAGTCCGAGGAAGACCGCCACGCCTCCCATGTACGCCACCGGTCGCCGATGCACCTTGCGATCGTGGGTCGGGTGGTCGATGATGCCGTTGGCCAGCGCGAGGCGGCGCATGAGCGGCGTGGCCAGCAGCGTGACGACGAACGCGGTGACGAGAACGGCGACATAGCCCTGCGCGACGCTCAGAAACGAGGCATCGGCGGCGATCGACGCCTGCGCCACCCGCTCAATACTTGCGGAAACGACTGCATCGTGCCCGCCGGCGACGGTGACGGGCAGGATCACGGCTGGTTCCCCGGTGCGGCGTCGCGGATGTGGGCCGCCAGATCGCGGATCGTTTCGGCGAGCGGGATCCTGGGCTGAAACTCGATGGCGTCGCGGATTCGGGAGAGATCCGGCTGGCGTTGCATGAGGTCCTCGAACCCGGATTCATAGGCGGATTCGTACGGGATGAACCGCTTGCCCGACGCCGAACCCGTCACCTCGATCACGAGATCCGCCAGCGCGCTGATGGAGATGGGCTGGTCGCTGCCGAGGTTGAAGACCCGGCCCTGGCAGCGCGATTCGCTCACCATCATCGGCAGCGTGCGTGCGACATCGCGCACGTCGCAGAAGCACCGCGTCTGTTCGCCGTCGCCGAACACGGTCAAGTCTTCGCCCAGCAGCGCGTCGCGCACGAAACGCGGCAGGACCATGCCGTACTCACCCACCTGGCGTGGCCCGACGGTGTTGAAGAAGCGTGCGATGGTGATTGGGCAGGCATGTCTGGCGTGGTAGGCCAGGGCGAGATACTCGTCGATCGCCTTGCTGCACGCGTAGGACCATCGCCCGATGGTGGTCGGGCCGTACAGCACGTCATCATCCTCGGCGAACGGCGCCTTCACGCCCTTGCCGTAGACCTCGGAGCTTGACGCGATGAAGGTGGCGGCGGGGTGTTCGGGCGCGGCTCGATCAGCGACGAATCGCAGCAGGGCGGCGGTCTGCTCGACGTTGGTGTGAATCGACCGGATCGGCTCATTGATGACAAGCTGGACGCCGACGGCCGCTGCCAGGTGGTAGACCTCATCGAAAACCTCGCCGGGTCCGAAGGAGTTGAGTGCGGCGTCGACGGAGGCCTCGATGAACCGCAGGTTGGGGTGCGCGTCGGGCAGGTTGGATCTGCTTCCGGTGGACAGGTCGTCCACGACGGTGACGCGATCGCCGCGCTCGAGGAGCAGATCGACGAGGTGCGAACCGATGAACCCGGCGCCGCCGGTGACGAGGGTGCGCTGGTTCATCGCCGAGCCATGTCGGCCGGACATGGGGCGCGTTGTCTGGTCCGGGGGTGTCACGCGGTCTCCGGGCGGGGTTGGAGGGGACGCCGGAGCGTCGCAGCCGATCACTGCGAGTTCTGGTAGCTATGCGATTGCTGGATGTTTCGGCGGAAGTATCCTCCGGCGGCGGAGCGGACGGCGTTGATGACGACACCCACGAACGCGGCGTGCTGGTCGCCGAACTCACGACGCAGACGCTCGATGAGTCCCCGCTTGGCGTCGAAGGCACGGACGACGAGCAGCACGGCGTCACAGCGGTCGGCCAGGGTCATGGCATCTCCGGACACGATGGCGGGCGGCACATCGATGAGCACGAGATCGTAGGCGCTGGCGGCGTTTCCGAGGGCATGGGTGATGCGATCGGAGGCCAACCGCTCGATGCCGCGGCTCGCCTCCGTGCCGCAGGCCAGCACATCCAGACCGCTGGTGCCGGTCGGTTGCGTCGCGTCCTGCAGCGAGCAGGCGCCGGTCAGCACGTCGGTCAGGCCCGGGGCTTCCTTGAACCCGAAGACCTTGTGCAGGGACGGACGGCGGAAGTTGCAGTCGATCAGCAGAACCTTGCGGTCTGCGTTGGCGGCGCACACGCCGAGGTTTGCCACCAGCGAGGTCGCGCCGGCGCCCGGGGTGGCCGGCACAATGAGCAGGGTCTTGTGCGAGCCCGTCTTCATGCGCTCGAACACGGCGGCTCTGATCTGCCGCGTTCGCTCGGCGATGACTCCTCGCGGCTCGTCTCGGAAGGCGGTCTCGAGCACCGCCGGTGCGGACGGATCTTCGCTCAGGTGAGGAATGGTGCCGAGCACGCGTGTGCCGGGCATCGACGCGAGGTCGGACGGCCCCTTGACACGCTGGTCCAGAACCTCTCGCAGCGTGATCAGGCCCCCGACCAGCCCGAGCGTCAGGATGGTGACAAACGGCAGCACGATGTACCACTTCGGATGCGAGACCTCGTAGGGGACGGTCTCGCGCTGGCGGACAATGACGCGGCCGGCGTACTTGGTTCGGAACTGCGTCTCCAGTTCGCCCAACTGTGATTCGGTCTCGCTGAGAGCGGTCTGCTTCAGGTCGATCTGCCGCTCGATGTTCGCGACCTTGGCCTGCATCTGCGTCAGCTCGACCAGCCGCCGTGTGAGCGATTCGTCCTCCTGCAGGCGCTGCTGCTCCTGGGCACGGAGCAGCGTCATGGTCGTTCGAAGCTGGTCCACAGCGGCGTCAAACCGCTGGCGCAGCAGCCGCTGCATCATGTCCTGCATCGTCTTGCTTTGTCCATCGATGAGCGATTCCACGCGCAGCACGTCGCGGTGTCCGGGGCCAAACCGCGTTCGCAACGCCAGCAGCATGGAGTCGAGCTGGCTGATGTCCTGCTTGATGCGGAGGACGAGCGGATCATCCTCAACCATCGCGCGGATCTCTTCTGGAAACAGGACGATGCCGGTGGGGTTGTTCAGTTCGGCCTCCCAATCACCCAGCCTCTGCCCGCTCGCGTCGAGCGCCTGCCGGATTCCGAGCAGGATTGTCTTGATTCGATCGAGTTCGAGCCGGTCCACTGAAACGCGCTGGTCCAGGGAGTCCAGGCCGCCGCCCTGCATGAGGTCATCGCGATCGGCCTGGAGGTTTTCGATCGCTTCCTCCAGGCCGCTGATGGTCGCCTCGAGCGCGTCGCGCTCGTCGGCGGTGGAGTCTCGCACCTGATCGTCGAGCGAAGCCTCGTACTCCTTGCGGACATATCCGACGAGTTCCGCGACTTCCTCTTTGTCTTTCCAAGTCAGTGAAAGCTCGATGTACGACGTCGTGGGGCTCATTCTGGTCCGGACGTGGCTGCGGAGCCAGATGAGCGCTTCCTGGGGGATGTATGTCCCGCGGGTGGTGAACATGGCGGCCCACCTCGGCGCGTCGGTGACGAGGCGCGGGCTGGAGGCGGCCTGGAGGAGGACGCGGTCGGATTTCATGTGTGCGGCCTGGTCGCCTTTGAACCGTTCCAGCTGATCGTTGTCGACCTGGGTGACGGTGATGCCGGTCGTTTCCTTGGGAGGCTGACACTCGAAGGTGACGGTGGACACATAGAACGGGTAGGCTTTGAGCCAGGCGAAATGCGTTCCCACCCCGAGGCCGGCGCCGAGGAACACCGTCGCAAGAAGCGTCAGCCAGTACTTCCGCAGCATTCGTCCGATATCGAGCTGGGGCATAGATGCGAGGGCGGCTCCGGCCGCGGGACGAGCGGGCGGGGCTGACGCGGGTCTGATGGGGCTCACGGTGCTCATTGCTGATCTTCCTCAGTCCGGGCGTGTGGTTTCTAACGTCGGCCCGATCGTTCTGCCACATTGGGAGTGGCTCGCTACTGGAGCTCTTCGACTCGTTGTCTCAGTTCCTGCAGATCCTGGTTATTGGGCTCTGAGACGTCCAGCGCCTTGAGAATCGCGTCGATCTCCTCGATCAAGCCCAGCGCGGCGGCCTTGTCGCCCTTGTCGGCAAACATCTGTCCAAGGTGGATCAGCAACTCCAGGCGCGCGTTCGGGTCGGGGGTCAGTGCCACCGCTCGCCGCAAGTACCGCTCCGACTCGTCGTAGCGCTGCAATCGGCGGTAAACATACCCCAGCGTGTCCAGCACGGGCGGAGCATCCGGAGCGATCTCAAAGGCTCGCTCTGCGAAGTGCAACGCTTCTTCCGATCGATCCATCTCCGTGGCGAGCACGAACGCGATATTGTTCGCGTACATCCAATCATTCGGCTCGTCCGCCAGCCCCGCCCGCATGACCTCCAGGGCGTCAGCGAACTCGCGCCGGGAAGGATGCAGCAAGTTCTCGACCAGCAGCCGACGGGCGTCCTTGTGGATCAGATCGTCCGAATCGCCCTCGGACAACTCGCGCAACATCTGCAGTCCCTCGTCCTTGGTGTCATCGAGGTAGAGCATGGCGACGGCCCGGAAATACTCCCCGCCCCGCCCGGGCACCGCGCTCAGATCGAGCTGGAGAATGAACCGCGCGGCCTCTTGTTCCGAGCCAAGGACCAAGTGCAGCGTCTCGAGGAGGCGACCGGTCTTGTCCAGGTCCGTCGATGCCAGCCGGATCGCCTCCCGGGCGTCGGCGCGGGATTCGATCGGGAGTTTCTGCATCATCCGAAGCCTTGCGCGCAGCATCAGCAGGTTGGGGCTGTTGGCGGTCTCGGCCGCCGGATCGGCCAGCACGCGCTCGGCGTCGGAGAACACCGGTCTGGACGAACCGATGATCGACGTAACATACGCGATCGCCGTCTGTTCCGATGGCGAGCGATCCCACGCCTGGATGAAGTAGCGTGCGGCGAGATCCCAACGTCGCATGTCGGCGAACAGGCTCCCCATACCGAGAACCAGGGTGAGGTCGTCTTCGCGCACGGCAATGGCCTCGTCGGCAACGATGGCGGCGTCACGCTCTCGTCCGGTGCGGATCAGG
The DNA here is from genome assembly GCA_022567535.1 of Planctomycetota bacterium. Taxonomy (GTDB): domain Bacteria; phylum Planctomycetota; class Phycisphaerae; order Phycisphaerales; family UBA1924; genus JADFGU01. The sequence continues at coordinate 9,125 of JADFGU010000083.1, forward strand.
TTGAGAATCAGGATC
>JADFGU010000084.1:0-5471 GCA_022567535.1 Planctomycetota bacterium
CGGCATGAGCCTGGTGCGCGCGTTTTGGCGCGGACTCGGCATGGCGCAGGGCGTCATCCAGGCGCTTTTCCCGCGTCGTTTCGCCAGAGCCTGAACCGGTCGCTGGAACGGCTGAGTTCCGGGTTCCGGATCAACCGCGCGGGCGACGACCCGTCGGGGCTGATCATCTCGGAGCGGATTCGCTCCGACCTGCGGGGCGTCGAGCAGGGCATCAAGAACTCCAACCGAGCGTCGTCGGTCATCGCCACCACCGAGGGAGCCCTCACCGAGGTCAACGAGCTGTTGAACTCGATCAAGGCCTTGGTAGTCGAGGCGGCCAACACCGGCGCTATGAGCTCCGAGCAGATCAAGGCCAACCAGCTGCAGATCGACTCGGCCATCGACTCGATCACACGCATCTCGAACACGGCGACGTTCGGCGGGCTCAAGCTCCTGAACGGCGAGCTGGACTACTCTCTGTCGGGCGTGGCCACCTCGGCCATCTCGCGGGCACAGGTCTTTGGCGCCAGCTTCCTCGGGGATTCCGCTATCCAGGTGGACATCGCTGTGGCGACGTCGGCACAGACCGGTGCGCTGTATGTTCGCGGCGACGTGGGCGTGCCGATCGGGGCGGTGGCCTCGTCCACGACGCTTCGGATCCAGGGCGAGGGCGGCGTGGTTGATGTCTTCTTCGCGTCGGGCACCTCCTTCGCGGACATCGTCACGGGGGTGAACAATCTCACCTCGCAGACGGGCGTCAAGGCGGAACTGATCAACGGCAACGTCGCCTCGGGGATGGTGTTCCAGTCGCAGGCGTTCGGCTCGGAGGCGTTCGTGTCGGTGCAGCGCGTGAACGGACCGCCCGCCTCGGAGGATTCGTGGCAGACCTACGCGTTCCACCAGAACGCCCCCGTGCCCAGCGCCGTGCCCTTCCCCTGGGGGCTGATCGGCACCACACTGCTGGAGGGCAAGAACGACAAGGGGCAAGACGTACAGGCGCTCATCAACGGGCGGCTGGCGACCGGCGACGGGCTGACCATCTCGGTCAACTCCCCGGAGCTCAGCCTCGAGCTGCTGCTCAACGAGGATCTGGCGACAGATCCGACGGCCGCGACCACGACCTTCTACATCACCGGGGGCGGCGCTTTGTTCCAGCTCGGGCCGGAGGTCACCGCCCAGCAGCAAGTGAACATCGGCGTGCAGTCGGCGGCGGCGGCGCTGCTCGGCGCCACGCTGGTGAACGGTTCTTTGCAGTACCTGAACTCGCTGAAGACCGGCGAGGTGAACAGCCTGCGAAGTAGCCGAATACGACGCGACTTCTCGATACCCAGCGAGATCCTCGAACAGGCGATCGACGAGATCTCGCTGCTGCGAGGGCGGCTGGGCGCATTCGAGCGGAACGTGCTGCAGCCGAACGTGCGGTCGCTGCAGTCGGCGACGGAGAACCTGGCGGCGTCGAATTCGGTGATCCGCGACGCGGACTTCGCGCTGGAGACCAGCATGCTCACCCGGGCGCAGGTGCTGGCCAGTGCGGGCACCACGGTGCTAATATTGGCCAATCAGCAGGCCCAGCAGGCGCTGCAGCTGCTCGGATAACTACAGAGGGACCACAGAAAAGACAGGTTGGGAGGACCGGCTCACCCCATGGGGTGGGCCTTTTTTATTTTTTGGTGTTCGAATGTGGTGCGACGTGGGAACGGAACTCAACCCGCGCGCCCGTGCGGCCGATGTCCGCAATTGATCCCGGGCCTCGTGGCCTGGGCCGGCGCGAAGCGCTGGAACGGACATCACCCGGGCAGGATCCCTCCAAGTCGGTTTGGCGGGACACACGAGACGGATCTGGGCGCACGGATCGTATCCGGCGTCGCGTGTCGATCACGGAGGACACTCTCATGAGTCGCATCAATACGAACGTTCAGTCCCTGATTGCCCAGCGCGTGCTCGGCATGAACAACAAAGCCTTGAGCACGTCGCTCGAGCGTCTGAGCACCGGCCTGCGGATCAACCGTGGTAAGGATGATCCGGCCGGTCTGATCGCTTCGGAAGTGCTGCGCAGCGAGATCAAGGCGATCGGGGCCGCCATCGGCAACGCCGAGCGTGCCGACCAGGTCGTCAACATCGCCGAGGGTGGTCTGGGAGAGATCTCGAACCTGCTGACAGAGCTTCAAGGCCTGGTGACGACCGCGGCGAACTCCGCGGGTCTGAGCAAGGACGAGAAGGAGGCCAACCAGCTCCAGATCGATTCGATTCTTCAGACAATCGACCGGATCTCGTCGGCCACGTCGTTCCAGGGGCAGAAGCTGCTGAACGGCGGGTTCGACTACCAGGTGTCCGGCGTCGCGGCCGGCGTCACGGACTTTCAGATCAACGGCGCCAAGTTCGAGAGCGGCTCGCTGACGGTCCACGTCCTGGTGGAGCAGTCCGCCCAACAGGCAGGCCTGTTCCTGTCGATGGGCGGGACGGCCATCGACTTGGGCACGCAGTCCTCGTTCGTGATCGAGATCGCCGGCTCCTTGGGCAGCCGCGAGTTGACCTTCGCCTCGGGCACGACGCTGGTGCAAATGGCCGCGGCGATCAGCACGTTCAAGGAAGTGACCGGCGTCGAGGCCGAGGCATCCGCCGCCGCGACCGGCCTGACAATGACCAGCACCAGCTTCGGCACGGACGAGTTCGTGACGGTCAAGGTCGTGGACTCCGGCACCATCGGGTCGGCTGGCAGCATCGGCATCTACACGTTCACCGACAACGACTTCACCACCGTCCTCGTGTCCTCGCTCAAGGCGTACGACGACTCAGACAGCCTGCAGGGCATCAGGGACCTCGGGCAGGACCTCGGGGCGACGATCAACGGGATCTCGGCGACGGCGAGCGGGAAGACGGCCCGCATCAACACCGACTTCCTCGATGTTCAGTTGACACTTAATACGTCCGCCGCCCAGACACTAGGCGCGGTTGCCTCAACCGGCGCGTTCACAATCACCGGTGGTGGGGCCGACTTCCAGTTGGCCTCGAAGGTTGACATCGCGGGCAAGGTCTCGATCGGCATATTCGATGTGGCCGCCCGGAAGCTGGGCACGACCGATCTTGGATTCCTTGACGACCTGGCGTCGGGCAAGCAGTTCAACGTGGTCGACGCGGAGAACCTGACGGGCGCACAGAAGGTGATCACCCAAGCGATCAACCAGATCTCGTCCCTGCGTGGTCGTCTGGGTGCGTTCCAGTCGAACACGATCGGCGCGACAATCCGGAGCCTGGGCGTGACCCTCGAGAACACGGTCGCGGCCGAGTCCACGATCCGTGACGCCGACTTCGCCAAGGAGACCGCCGGGCTGACCCGGAACCAGATCCTTGTGGCCGCTTCAACCAACGTGCTGGGTCTGGCCAACCAGAACCCGCAGACGGTGCTGCAGCTGCTCGGGTAATCGCAGAAGAAGTCTGGATAGACTCATGAGACCCCCCGCCCCGGCCTTAGCAGGCCGGGGCGGTTTGTTTTTGCAACCCCCGGTCATTTCGGCACGATCATAAGTCCGTGCCGACCGCGAGCCTGACCACCCCGACCCGCCGACGAACCAGTCAGACCCGCCCCGGTCGCGGTTTCGATCGCGTGCGCGAGGGCTTTCTGACGTACATCCGGGTCGAGTGCGGGCTGGCGCCGAACACGATCGATGCCTACCAGCGCGATCTGCGGCAATTGATCATCGATCTGGAATACCGCGGCGTTCGATCGGTGCGGGAGATCTCGCCGCGCCGGCTGACCGAGCACATCGCCGCGCTGAAGTCGGAGCGCAAGATGGCGTCGTCGTCGGTGGCGCGGCACCTGGCGACGATCAAGGTTTTCTGTCGCTGGCTTCACGCGCGAGGCCACATCGAGCACAACCCGTCGGACATACTCGACCAGCCGACGCGATGGAAGCGATTGCCCAATGTGCTGTCTCCTCGGCAGGTGAGGGCGCTTCTGTCCGCGGCCAGGCCGGACCCGCACCGACCGGACAACCCGCCGCTGTGGCAGCGTGATCGTGCGTTGCTCGAACTGCTGTACGCGAGCGGTCTTCGCGCGAGCGAGGCTGCGGGGATCCGGCTCCGGGACGTGCAGCACGCGCTGGGGGTGGTGCGCGTGATGGGCAAGGGGTCGCGTGAGCGTCTGGTGCCGATGGGAGGCCCGGCCCAGGACGCGCTGGACGTGTACCTGAGCGCGTGCAGGCCCGGGCTCGCTCGGCCGGACGGACGCGATGACGAGCGGGTGTTCCTGTCGCGCACGGGTCGGCCGCTGGAGCGCGTGGCGATCTGGCAGATCGTGCGTCGTCGTGCGAATCTGGCGGGGTTGAAGGGCGTCCACCCGCACGTTCTTCGGCACACCTTCGCGACCCACCTGCTCGCGGGTGGGGCGGACCTGCGCGTCGTGCAGGAGCTGCTCGGGCACGCCGACATCGGGACGACGCAGATTTACACGCACGTGGACTCGAGGCGGCTCAAAGAAGTGCACCGTCGGCACCATCCGAGGAGCTGACAAGGGTCGGCGGACCGTCCCGGCGAGCACCGGTTATCGGGCGTCCTGCTGCGAAACCGTGGAACCCCGAGGCGTGCGCGGCCGGTGGGTCCGGATCCGCCCGGCGGGCTGTGAAGACGCGGCCCGAACCGGCCGATGAATCCAGACGGGCCCTCCGGGTGCACCCACGAGGAAGGCTGCTATGCAACCGAAGCAACATGTGTCGGCCGCGATCGCCCACTTGCGATTCCACGTGGCGACCTTGTGCACGATATTCGCGCTAGCGGTGCTGGTGCAGATGATGGTGTTCGGCTTCGTCCATTTCACCGACGCGCGGTGGGAGAGCGCCCAGGACGCGACCGATGGGGCCAAGACGCAGCAGCTGTCGGTTGTGTCCGCGACGGCCCAGCCGGCAGCGGGTCCGAGCGACGACGTGGAGGCCGAATCGGCCGAGCCGCGCGTGCAGACGCTCGGGCGCAAATCCACCACGCTGGAGGAGCTGGAAGCCCAGAAGAACGTCGTCGTGCTGAGCAAGTGGCACTTCGTGATGAACCAGTATTCGGACCTCGCGGTGACGATCGGCGTGGTGGCGGCGCTGGGGCTTGCGGTGCTGACATTCCTGGGTGTGGTGGTCGGCGGCGGGGCATCGGTCCCGGGCGTGGAGAAGGCGGTCACCGCGTGCACGTGGTCACTTGTGCTGGCGCTGCTGGCCCTGCCGTGGAGCGACGTGTTCTCGTCCATGCCCTACGCCGGGCTCTTCGGCGGCTTCGAGCGCATGGTGTCCGGCAGCGAGGCGGTGTCCGCGGGCGCGGGCTCATCGTTCATGCTGTTCGCGATGCATGTGCTGATGCCTATGGCGGGGCTGGGCATCGCGCTGCTGGTGGCCACCCGCTTCTGGGCGGGCGTGTCGCGCGGCGTGATCGTCTCGTCAGTGAGCGAGCTGGACCGTGCCATCGACCAGGAGATCTCCGGCATACGCGCCCGGGGCGTCTCGTCAAACATGGGG
>JADFGU010000084.1:5481-9122 GCA_022567535.1 Planctomycetota bacterium
CCCAGTCGCCCAGCACCGGATAGAGCGCACCGAACCGGCGGATGGGCAGGTTGGCGACCAGCACGCCGCACCGACCAAGCCGACCCGCCAGCTCGAGGACGACTCCCCGCCGGTCACCGGGCGGCTGATCTGACGCGCGCACGGGGCTCGTGGCGGCGAGCGGGCAGTCTGGGAAAGCCCGTCCAGAGGGTGGAACCGGGTGGATCGGCGTCACGGCGGCGCATAAGTTTCAGAGATTCCTGAAACTTACGAATACCCGCTGTCAGAGCCCTCCCATGACCCATACCTTCGCCCCGCCCCCAGAGCACCCGCGGCTCGACGCCTCGGACCCCGGGCTGCTGTCGGCGGTGTCGAGCGGCCAGGCGAGGCTCACGCCCGAGCAGGGTCTGGAGCTGATGCGCGGGGCGACGCTGCTGAGCCTGGGACGATGGGCCGACGCCCGCTGTCGGGCGCTGCACGGCCCGATTATTCGGACGTACATCATCGACCGGAACATCAACTACACAAACGTGTGCACGGCGAGGTGTACGTTCTGCGCGTTCCGGCGCGACGGCGACGAGGCCGATGCCTACACGCTCGAGCACGAGCAGATTCACGAGAAGATCGCCGAGCTGGTCGAGATCGGCGGGACGCAGATCCTGATGCAGGGCGGCATGAACCCGGACCTGCCGCTGGACTGGTACCTGGATCTGCTGTCGTCGATCAAGGCGCGGTTTCCGCAGGTGCATGTGCACGCGTTCAGCCCGCCGGAGCTCATCGAGTTCGTGAACTTCTTCGACCCGCCGGGACCGACGCTGGAGGAGAAGATCCGGTGGGTGATGGTTCGGCTGCAATCGGCGGGGCTGGACAGCGTGCCCGGAGGCGGGGGCGAGATCTTCGCCGACCCGGTGCGCCGCAGGATCGGGCTTGGCAAGTGCGACGCCGAGGCGTGGCTGACGACGATGTACGTGGCCCATACGCTGGGGATGTTCACGAGCGCCACGATGATGTTCGGGCACATCGAGGGATACGCGGACCGCGTGCACCACATGAAACTGGTCCGAGACTGGCAGGACCGGATTCTGAAGGAGGCAGGAGCGACGGAGCGACGGAGCGACGAAGCGACGAAGGGAAGGGGCGACAGAGCGACGGAGGGGATGGGACATTATGTGTCGTTCATTGCCTGGCCCTTCCAGCGCGAGAACACGCCGCTGGGACGGGTGAAAGACTGGGGGGCGCAGGTCGAGGACACAGGTGCGTTTCCCGGCGACGTGGTAGCGACGCTCGCGGGCGACGGAGATCCCAGGGCCCACGCGGATTTCGGCCGGCGCGTGCGCATGAGCGGGTCCACGGATTACCTGCGGACCCAGGCGCTGAGCCGACTGTTCCTGGACAATATCTACTCCATCGGCGCCAGCTGGGTGACGATGGGGCCGCACATCGGGCAGGTGGCGCTGAAGTTCGGAGCCAACGACATGGGGTCAGTGATGATGGAGGAGAACGTGGTGTCGTCGGCGGGAACGACGTACTGCCTGGACGAGCCGGTGCTGTGCCGACTGATCCGCGAGTCGGGATTCGTTCCCGCCCAGCGAGACAACGTGTACGACCTGCTGCGTGTGCACGACGGGGCGGAGAGCCCGGACCTGCGGGTAAGCGACTGGTCGAAGCACCGGACGAAGCGATTGCACATCGAGAGGGCGGCCGAACCGATCGAGGCGGCGCTGACGGTCAGCGCGAAGTAGTCTCAAGCAGACTGCCGGAGCGATCGTTCCGGGGCATATCGGGGGCGAGGTCACGGCCGGCGAGGACGGTCTGTTCGTGGTGCAGCAGCCATCGCTTGCGCCAGAGCCTGCCGCCGTACCCGCCCGGGCGCCCGTCGCTGCGCACGACGCGATGGCATGGGATGATGATGGCGATGCGGTTGTGGCCGTTGGCGCGGCCGACAGCCCGCTGGGTGCCGGGGCGGTCGAGTTCGGTCGCTATCCCGGCATACGAGATGGTCCGGCCAAACGGGATGCATTGCAGCCGCCACCAGACCGACCGCTGAAATGGCGAGCCGGGTGCGTCGAGCGGAACGGTGAACGCCTTTCGCCTGCCCTCGAAGTACTCGCGCAGCTGCGCGTCGGCCGCGATCAGGTGCTCGCTGACACCGGGCACGACCGTCGTGTCGAACAGTCTTTGCAACTCGGCGATCTCGCGCGCGAGCGCGCGGCGTTCGACGAACTCGAGCAGGCACAGGCCGCGGCCCGAGGCGATGGCCAGCATGGCGCCTAGGGGCGTGTCGAGCCGGGCCTGGAACAGCCGGTGGTCGGGCGGTTCCTTCATGGGCAGACGATACCCGATGACGAGGTCGTGAATCGACCGGATTTCGGGCATTGAAGGCGGATTCGCGGCGGTGCGGGCGACGCCGGGCGGGTGCGGGTGGAAATCGACCGGGGCGGGAATAGATTGCCGGTCCGGGCGGTTCGACGGGGAGCGGTACAAAACAGTCCAAACACGAGGGGTCGGGCCATGACGATAATCGGAAGAGGCAGCCTGCGTCGGGGAATGTGCGCAGCGGGCATGATCGCCATCGCGGCGGGTCTGGGCGGGTGCGCCATGCCCAACTCGTCGAACCCGACGCTGAGCATCACGCGTTCGCAGGTCTCGGGGGCGTCGGCATCGCTGGAGCTGCGGATCGACAACCCGAGCGATTACGACCTGACGCTGAGCACGATCGACTGGACGCTGGTGCACGGGCCGATACCGGTCGCGTCGGGACGGTGGGACGTGAGCGAGCAGCTTGCGAGCGGCTCGAGCGTCGCGCTGTCGAGGCGGATCCGGTTCGATCGCCCGACGCTGGTTCCATCCAGGGCCAGCGGTCGGAGTTCACGAACAGCAGGTCCTGATCGCCGTCCGCATCCGCATCGAAGATCGCGACACCGCCGCCCATGGTCTCCGGCAGCAAGCGCTCCCCCTCGGCGCTGTTGAAGTGCACGAAGTCGATCCCGGCCTCGGCGGTGATGTCGGTGAAGCGCACGGCAGGGGGTAAGATCGCAGCCAGGTCCGCTGTCGCCTCTGGTGCGGTCACGCCGGCATCGTCCACGATCGGTACCAAGTCATCGCTACGTTGGATGATCAGCCCGATCAGCACAATCACGCCGATGAGGCCGATCGCGATTGCGGAGCGCCTCAGCGCCCGCCCGATGACGGTATCATCCGCCGGGACCCAGTCGGCTCCCCGGTCGGTCCAGCGTTCGCCGTACTTGACGTCATCCACGATCGTTCACTCTCTCCCTCTGCAGGTCGTATATCACGACCGCGTTCGCCGCATGGTCCGCTGCCGGGTCCATCCGCCGCGCCGCCACGACTGCGCGATCGCGTGCATTGTCGTCCACCCGGTAGCGCTCATGTAGTGCGCGTGCTGCCTCCGCGTCCTCTTCCTGCCCCTGCGAGGTGTAGACCTGCGATAGACCGTAGTGGGCGGTGGCGTTCTCCGGATCCAGCTCCAACACGCGCTTGTAGGTAGTGGCTGCGCGGGCAAGGAACCCGTCGCGCTCCTCGCGCCGGGCATCTCCGCGGACCGACCGGGCGCGTTCGAACAGTGCGCCGGCCAGTGTGTTCAGCAGTGTGTAGTCCTGGCTGAAGTCGAACTCGCGATCCTGCGCCTCCTGCCAGCGGGT
>JADFGU010000085.1 GCA_022567535.1 Planctomycetota bacterium
CGCCGCCGGCGGTGAACCGCTCGCGGCCATAGTCGATGCGCACCTCGACCGCACCGGCGATGCAGGGCCGTCCCATGCCGCGGGCGACGACGGCGGCGTGGCTGGTCATGCCGCCAGTGCTCGTCAAGATACCGGCGGCGGAGTTCATGCCATCGACGTCTTCCGGGCTGGTCTCCTTTCGGACGAGAATGACGGTTTCGCCGGCGCTGGCGCGCTGGACAGCTTCGGCGGCGGTGAAGGCGAGCTTGCCCACCGCGGCGCCGGGCGAGGCCGGAAGCCCGCGCGCCAGCACCGTGATCTTCTTCTTCGCCGCCGGGTCAAAGCTCGGCAGAAGCAGCTGCGTGAGGTCGCCGGCGGGGATGCGCAGCAGCGCCTGCTTTTCGTTGATGAGCTTTTCCTTGACCATGTCGCAGGCGATTTTGACGGCGGCGGCGCCGGTGCGCTTGCCGCTGCGGGTCTGGAGCATGAACAGCGTGCCGCGCTCGATCGTGAACTCGATGTCCTGCATGTCGCGGTAGTGGTTTTCGAGCGTGGTCTTGATCCCGAGGAGCTGCTCGAAGACCGTGCGGTTCCATCTCGGCATCTCGTCGATCGGGCGCGGGGTGCGGATGCCGGCGACGACGTCCTCGCCCTGCGCGTTGACGAGGAACTCACCGAAGAGCTTGTTTTTGCCGGTGGAGGGATCGCGCGTGAAGGCGACGCCCGTGCCGCAATCATCGCCCATGTTTCCGAAGACCATGGCCTGCACGTTGACGGCGGTGCCGATGAGCCCGGTGATGCCGGAGATCCGGCGGTAGGAGATGGCGCGGTCGGCGTTCCAGCTTCTGAAGACGGCCTCGATGGCGAGTTCGAGTTGTTTGTTTGGATTCTGCGGGAAGTCCTGGCCGACGTGGCGGCGATAGACAGCTTTGTATGCCTTGCAGAGGCGTTCGATGCCCTGCTCGGGCACATCGGTGTCGAGGTCGGCGTGGTATTTTTTCTTGACTTTGTCGAATTCGGCTTCGTAGTTGTGGTGGCCAACGCCCATGACCACATCGCCGAACATGTTGATGAGCCGTCGGTACGCGTCGTAGGCGAAGCGTCGGTTGCCGGTGGCAATGGCGAGGGCCTCGACGGTCTCATCGGTCAGCCCCAGGTTCAGGATCGTGTCCATCATGCCGGGCATGGACGCCGCGGCACCGGAGCGGACCGAGACCAGCAGGGGATTGTCGCCGCGGCCGAACTGCTTTGCGAGTTCTTTTTCCAGCCGGGCGATGTTCTGGTTGACCTCGTTCATAAGGCCTGTGGGGAGCCGTCGGCCGGCGTCGTGGTATCGCGCGCAGGTGTTGGTGGTGATCGTGAAGCCGGCGGGTACGGGCAGGCCGATGGCGGTCATCTCGGCGAGGTTGGCGCCCTTGCCGCCGAGGAGATCGCCCATGGAGCCGTCGCCCTCGGCGCGGGCTTTGCCGAAGTAGTAGACGAACTTCGGTCCCTTTCGGTGCGCGGCGGGCCTGGTGAGGCGCGAGGGAGTCCTCTTGCGGGTGGTGCGAGCGGCGGTCTTGGTACGGATGGTGGACGGCTTGGCCATGGATTCTGTGGACCTGTCTCGGGACCGAGAGCGGTTGCTGACGGTCGAGTTTGCGGAACGGTGCTTCGAAAAGGGGTCCGAAGTCTAGGCGTGAGAGTGTGCCCGGCCGCGAAGATTGGGGGTGCATTGGGGCGTAGGCTGTGGCCCTGGAGGACAATGTTCGGCGTGACACGCATTGCGACCATGGTTGAGCGCGGGAATCGGGTTGTGGGCCCGGTGGCGATGGGGCGTGGGCTGAGCCCTGCGGCGGCGATTCGCTCGTGGCCGGGCGATGCGGCGCTGGCGGCGGTGGTGGCGGACGGGACGCGCTGGTCGCGATGGACGATTCTGGGACGGCCGAGCGGGCGCGTGGTGCGCATTGGGGACGATTTCACGCGGGCGCTGATCGGGCCGGAGACGGGCGTTGTCGGTGCCGATCGGCCGCCGTTTGTCGGCGGGTGGATCGGGTACGTGGGGTACGAGTTCGGGCGGATGATCGAGCCGGCGGTGGGTGCGGGTGTGCGTGACGATCGGGGCTGGCCCGCCGGGCTCATGCTTCGGTGCGACGACGCGTGGGCGCACGATGGCGAGACGGGCGCGTGGTGGCGCATCGGCGATCCGCCGCCACTGGACGCGGGGCCGGGGGTCGATTTCCATGTTGGCGTGATGCGCAGCCACACCGGGCGCGAGCGATTCTGCAACGACGCCGCGCGTGTGATCGAGTACATCCGGGCGGGAGACATCTTCCAGGCGAACCTGTCGCATCGGCTGAGCGGCCGATTCACGGGCTCGGCGCGCGGGCTGATGGCGCGGCTGGTGGAGACGGCGCAGCCGCGCCACGGTGCGTATGTCGAGCTGCCCCTGGACGAGGACGGGATCGCGCGGGCAATCGTGTCGATGAGCCCGGAGCTGTACCTGGATTTCGATCCCGGCACGCGGCGCGTGACGACGCGGCCGATGAAAGGGACGAGCGCCGCGAGCGCGGATCCGATGGAGCTTGCGCGCAGTGCCAAGGATCGGGCTGAGCTGAACATGATCGTGGACCTGATGCGGAACGATCTGGGGCGTGTGTGTGAGTTCGGGTCGGTGCGCGTCGATCAGAGCCGCACGCTGGAGCGGCATGGCGGCGGGCGCCACGGCGTGCACCAGGGCGTGGCGACGGTGTCGGGTCGGCTGCGCGAGGGCGTGGGGATCGGCGGGTTGATCGGCTCGACGTTCGCGCCCGGGTCGGTGACGGGAGCGCCCAAGATCCGCGCGATGCAGATCATCGAGCAGCTCGAGCCGGTCGCGCGCGGGCCGTACTGCGGGGCGGTCGGCTTCGTCAGCGACTCGGGGCACGCGAGGTTCAACGTGGCGATCCGCACAGCGGCGATTACGGGCGAGCCGGGCCGGGCCGGACCGTTCATATTCGAGAACGCCCGGCTGGACTACGGCGTGGGGGCTGGAATCGTCGCGGATTCGGACCCTGGTGCGGAGTGGCGTGAGACGATTGTCAAGGCGGGGATCCTGCGCGGCGTGGCGGAGTCGGTGGCGGGCGCGTGAGGGGGCGGGGATTCGCGCGGGATGAGTGTGCGGCGCGCGGTGTCACGCGGAGATGCGCGTTGCAGACGGATCCTGGGTCTGCGAGCCGCCCGTGAGCAGGTGGTCCGGGCGCGTGTGCAGCTGGTCGGCGATGACGCGCCAGGGGACGACGACGGGCGGTGAGCCTGGTGCTGCGGTGGCGGCGCGGCGTTCGGCGGCGTCGAGCATGGGGCCGGGCGACATGGTGCCCACGACCAGCGCGCCCGGATGCTCTTGAAGCGGCACTTCGTCCAGGCCGAGTTCGCGCATCGCCTGACGAACGACCCACGCGTGCTTGCCCTCGTCGACGATGGCGGCGGTCTTGAGGGTGTGCTCGTTGATGGCGGCGTCGATGGCCTGACGGGCCTGGGCGAGCCCGATGAAGCGGTCGAACTGTTCGTCGGTCATGGGCGAGCGCGGCTGGTCGTCGATGGTGGATTCGAGTTCCGAAAGACCTCGCTCGAAACCGGGCATTGCGTTCTCGGTCTGCGCGATCTGTCGATAGCGCGCGGTGAGGTCGCTCCAGCAGGCATCGCGGCGGTGGGATGGCGCGTAGCGTCGGATGATCCAGCCGTTGTTGCGCACGAGCCTGGCGAGGATGGTGTTCATGTCGCGTCCGGCGTTGGTCTTGTGATGCTCGACTCGGAACCAGCGGTCGAACTGGACGCGGTAGCCGGCCATGAGCATGCGGGCGGCGAGGTCGTATTCCTCGACGTAGTAGTTGAACGCTCGGTCGTAACCGCCGAGTTCGAGATAGACGGATCTGCGGATGGCCACGCCGCAGCCCACGAACACGGCCGGCAGCCCGCCCATCTCGCGTCGGCCGGTGTGTGGGAGGAGGATGTCTGCGGAGACGGCGGCGACGTCTGGCGGCGCGCTGGCGAGCCGATGCAGGAAACCGGTGTCCAGCGGGAACGAGTCGTCGTCGAGCATGACGACCCACTCGCTGCGGGGGTTGGCCTCCCGGACGGCGATGTTTCGCGAGGCGGCGCCCTCGTTCTCGGTCCGCACGATCAGGCGGACGGGGATGCCGTTGTCCAGCGGCCCTTCGACCGTGGGGGGATGATCCGAGGCGTTGTCAACGACGATGATCTCGGCGCCGAGCGAGGCGGCGTGGCCGCGCAGTGCCCCCAGCGCCCAGAGCGTGTCGGCGAGGCGCTCGGGGCGGTTGCGCGTCGGGATGACGTATGTGATCATGAGGCGTTGAGGATTGAGCCGGGCGGGAGGCGGCGCAGTGACGGCGGGATGGTCGCGGATTCGAGGACATCGGCGGCGGAGTATGTCAGGTGCGCGGACTGGACGCGCGTGACCATTCGGCGCAGATCGGGTGCGGAGACGGGGAGGTTTCCCAGGCGCTGGGCCTGGACGGCGGCGGCGGCGGCGCCCAGGAACGCTGAGGGCATGATGGATCCGCCCGAGACGAGCGCGAGCGTGGCGACGGCCAGGAGCGCGTCGCCGCACCCCAGCGGGTCCACCGCGTAGGGGACCATGGCGGGGATGTGCTCGCCGGCGAGCCGCGTGCGCCATGTCCGGTCGCCTTGGAGGCTGTGGGATTCCGGGAGACGATCGAACGCGATCAGGCCCTCGGGCCCCAGCGTGACCAACGCCGCCTTGGAGGCTGTTTCCTCGAGCAGGCGCCAGACGACGGCTGTGAGTCCCTGGTCGTGATAGCCGACGGCGTCACGCAGCTCGTGCTCACTGGGACAGATGAGGTCCATCTGGCGCATGTCGCGGAGGTGTGCGCGTCGGCCGCTGACGTCTCCGGTGAGTGCGCGGACGACCGGCCGAAGCCGTCGGCACAGACGGGCCATTATCGTGGGCGTGAACATGCCCAGTGCGAAGTCGGTGAGAATCGCGGCGTCGTACCCGCCGTGCTCGGCCGCGGTGCTGGCGGCGAGATCGACGAACTGATCCTGACCAGCGGCGTCCATCTCGATGGGCTCGACCAGGTCGATCTTGACCACCTTCTGGGCCCCGACGAGGAACCGCTGCTTGGTGGGGATCCGTGCGGAAACGGTGAGCGAGCGGACCTCGATGCCGTCGGCCTCGAGGCGGCTCACGAGGGCGGCGGCGTCGTCGTTGTCGGGCAGCGGCGTGATGAGCACGGGGTGGGCGCCCAGTGCGGCGAGGTGCCGGGCGACGATGGCGGCGCCGGCGTCGTAGCGCCGACGGTCCAGCGGGCGGAGCGAGAGGATCGGGCCCTCGCCCGCAACATCGGGCCGATCGCACAGGACGTACTCATCGATGATGGTCTCGCCGACGACGAGCACGCGTCGGCCCCGGCCGGCGGCGAGCAGCGCGAACAGCCCGGGAGATTCGAGCTCGGGCTTGCCCGAGAGCTCCGCCAGCCGCGCGTGGAATGGGTCTACGGAGGACTCGATGGCTGCGATGAGCGCGGTGGAGGAGAAGACGACGTCGCCGGAGGAGAAGACCACACGCCCGCCGTGAGATTCGACGGCGTGTCGCTCGGCGTTGAACCGCGGGTCGTTGTTGGTCTCATATTCCTTGCCCTTGACGAAGACGTCGGGCTTGACGGCGTTGAGCAGGTCCACGGCGGTGGGGCCGCGGTCGATATGGACCCAATCAACACAGTCGAGCGCGGCGAGGTTTTCGGCGCGGAGCTCCTCGGGGATGAGTGGCCGACCGATGCCCTTGCCGACCTCCACGTCGCCGCTGATGGTGACGAGGAGGATGTCGCCGAGGCTGCGGGCGTGGCGGAGGTGGCGTATGTGGCCGGGGTGGACGATGTCGAAGCAGCCGTGGCACTGCACGAGCGTGCGGCCGCTTGATCCGGCCTCGAGCCGGAGCGAGAGCAGACGGTCCCTCGACAGGACTTTGGCGGCGGGTGGCGTGCTGGAGGCGGACGCGCTCATGCGGGCGCGTTGTATCGACCGCACGGGCGATCCGGCGACACATGCGGCGGGCGGAATGTGACCGCCCCCGAGGGCCACGGTCGATAGATGAGCGGTGACGATGGCGGTCCAACCCGCGGCAGAGCGGAGAAAACTCTCACGCGACGACGTGCTTCGCCTGGGCCGAAGCGGGGCGCCGTGGGGCTTTGTCCCGGTGGCGGCGCAGGTTCTGCGCCTGGCGCCGGACGATCACGTGCTGCGTGCGATGATGGCGGCCAACCTGGCGGCGCTGGGGCTGAGGACCGCGGCGCTGGAGGTGATCGAGCTTCTGCCGGAGGAGGCGCGCCGGGATAGGGAGGTGGCGGAGCTGGAACAGGCCACGCGCGCCCTGCCGAGCGATCGCATCCCCACCGAGGAGCTGATTCGCACCTGCCGAGCCAACCTCGCGGCGTTGCCCGGCGGCACGGTCGAGCTCGAAACGGTCGCGGCCGAGTGGGAGCGCGAATTCGGGGCGTGGGAGTGGATGCGTGCGCGTGGTGGGAACGTTGTTCGGCGGGAGCCGGGGTCGATGGATGTCGCACAGTGGCGGGGGCTGTGCGATCAGACGGGTGCGGCGGAGGGGTTCGCCCGGCGGCATTTCGCCACCGACGAGGACACGCACGGCCCCTTGACCATCGAGGGGCTCGACCCGCCGTGGATCTTCCTGGAGGCGGTGAAGGCGTTTCCCGAGCGTGCGGACGGGTTTGAGCGGCGGATCCGGGTGGTGCAGGCGGACGCGATGGAGCTGCTGGACGGGCTGGCACACGCAGACCTGACCGAGGCGTTCTCCAGCGGGCGGGTGGAGGTGTTCGTGGGGGCGGACTGCAGCGAGCGGCTGGCGGCGCGTCTGGGCGCGTTGCACGGGGTGCGCATCCAGGGACCTTATGTGCCGCTGCTGTCGCTTCGAACCAGGGCCGAGCCGGCCACGGACGCGGTGCTGCGCGACGCGGCCGGGGCCCAGGAGCGCGAGCACGAGGGGTTGCGGGTGGCTGTGCGTGACACGTACGCCGATCGTGACGCCCGGTGGTGGCGTCGGCGGTATCGCGAGGCGCTGGGCGGTGGTGAGCCGCTGCGCGTGCTGGTGCCGACGTGCCGATACTCGACGTTCATCCAGCATTCCAGCCGGGACCTCGTGGGCGCGTTCGAGCGGGCCGGGTGCGTTGCCGAGCTGCTCATCGAGCCGGATCGGTTCAGTCATTTCTCGCTGGTGGCGTACGAGAGAGTGTGCGCGCGGTTCGAGCCGGACCTGGTAGTCTTGATCAACTACGCGCGGCCGATGATGCCGGGCGCGTTCCCGGAGAATGTCCCGTTCATGTGCTGGATCCAGGACGCGATGCCGCAATTGTTCGACGAGAAGGTCGGCAGCGCGCTGGGTGAGCTGGATTTTCTGGCCGGGCACCTGCTGCCGGAGTTGTTCGCGCAGTTTCGGTATCCGGCCGAGCGTCTGATCCCGGCGCCGGTGGTGGCGGACGAGAAAAAGTTTCATCCCGGGCCGATCGATCCGGCGCTTCGACGCGAGCACACGTGCGAGATCGCGTTCGTGAGCCATCACAGCGAAACGCCCGAGCAGATGCATCTGCGGCTGAAGGGCGAGTGCGGCGAGCAATCCGTGTTCGGGCGGGTGA
The DNA here is from genome assembly GCA_022567535.1 of Planctomycetota bacterium. GTDB lineage: Bacteria > Planctomycetota > Phycisphaerae > Phycisphaerales > UBA1924 > JADFGU01. Next base: position 7,623 of record JADFGU010000085.1, read on the forward strand.
TCGAGCGGCTGCGCCCTGTCGTGGAGCGGACAGCGCGCGAGTCGGGGCATGTGCAGATGATCGGTCGGCTGCGCGAGGCGACGGAGCTCGAACTGAACAAGGAGCTCGGCGAGACGCCGGCGGGCGAGGTGGCGCGCGTGCTTCGGCTGTACTGCATGCCGATGGCGGATCGGATCATCCGTCACGAAGCGCTGGCATGGGCGGCGGAGCTGGCGGAGACGAACGGATGGCGGCTGCACCTCTACGGGCGCGGGTGGGAGCGGCACGAACGATTATCACGGTATGCAAAGGGCGAGCTGGCGCACGGCGAGGCGCTGCGGGCGTCGTACGCGTGCGCAGCAGTGCACCTGCACATGTCGGCGCATACGCTGGTGCACCAGCGCGTGATGGAGTGCGCGCTCTCGGGCGGCTTGCCGCTGTGCCGACTCGTGTTCGATGACCTGAGCACGATGCGAAGCTGGGGGCAACGCGCAGCGGCGGGGCGCGGCGAGCCGGGCGGGATCAACCAGGATCGGAACCTGCCCGAGTATGACATCGGCGATCATGCCGAGCTGATGTCGGCGGCGTCGCAGCTGCAGCGGCTGGGCCTGACGTGGCGCGAAGTGGGAGTGGTTTCGCCCGAGCGGCTGGCGGCGATCCGCGCGCAGGGGCAGCGCAACGCGAGCCGACACAACTCCGCGTGGCTGCTGGGCGACCTGGCCGAGACGACGTTCCGTTCGCGCCAGCGGCTGGGCGAGCTTGTATCGCGTGCGATGAAACGAGAGGCGTGGAAGGGCAATATCTCGGCGGGAATCGCCGGGCGCGTTCGAGCGGAGCTGACGCACGACGCCTTTGTCCGGCGCGTGCTGGGACGCATCACCGAGTCGCTGGGCGTGGATGGAGCCGGGGCGTGAGCGCGCTCGTCGCGTTTATCGTCCCGGCGTTCAACGCGGCGGCGACGCTGGGCGACACGCTGGCGAGCCTGCTGAAACAGACCGAGCACAACTGGCGGGCGATTATCGTCGATGACGGCTCGACCGACGGCACGGGTGAGATCGCGCGTCGGTTCGACGATCCGCGCATCGGCGTGATGTCGCAAGACAACATGGGGTTGTCGGGCGCCCGAAATGCCGGCGTGAGGCATGTGCTGCAACACGCGACTTCGGACCTCGTCTGTTTCCTCGACGCGGACGACCGCGTTGCGCCGGGCTATGTTCATCGCATGACTCAGGCCATCGGGGACGCGGACCTGGTTCCGGGTGCGTTTCGCATGGTCGGCGAGAACATGGAGGATGTGGGGTGGACGGTCACGCCCGGCAATCACGACTTCACGCTTGATCGGCTTGTGCATATCAACCCGGTCGCGCCGGGTAGTGTTCTGGTTCGATTGTCTTCGATGCGTCGGCTGGGCGTTCTCTTGCGCGACGGCCAGCTCTTTGACGAAACGGTCCGATCGGTTGAGGACTGGGATGTGTGGCTGCGCGCCTCAGCGGCTGGTGCGCGATGGGCGCCGGTG
>JADFGU010000086.1 GCA_022567535.1 Planctomycetota bacterium
CGTCTTTGCGGTCCTCCCACGTGTCGAGTTTGAGTCGCCCCTCGATGAAGATCGGCCTGCCCTTGGCGAAGAACTTGCCGATGTTCTCGGCGGTGCGGCCCCAGGCTTCGCAGTCGATGAATGCCACCTCCTCGCGGTTCTCACCGCTGGCGGTGCGGAATCGGCGGTTCACGGCGATGCCGAAGTTAGCTAGCGCCTGATTGCCGGCCGTGTGCTTCAACTCGGGATCTCGCGTGAGATTACCGATCAACAGAACCTTGTTGAGACTAGCTGCCATGGGTCTGCCTCGCGTGTGCGTTGTGTGGCGTCCCGCTCCGGCGGGACGGGGAGAGTTTATGCGACGGGATCACCGGCCGGGGAGTCGCCCGGCGGGTTGTCCTGAGGCGTCTGTGGGGCCGATTTCTCGTCGGCGGGCGCATCGGGAGCGTTTGCCTTGGCCGCCTCGGGTTCGGGCTCGGGCTTCTGCTCGGCGACGGGTGCGCCGATGGAGACGGACTCGTCCTTCTGGACGGCCTTGGCGGCCTTTTCGGCCCGGAGGGTGGCCTCGACGGCGAGCTCCTCGCGGCCGTCGGTGGCCCGCATCTCCTCCTCGGTCAGGTGGTCGGCCCGGATGACCAGCATCCGCATGAGTATTTCCGAGAGGTTGCAGTCGCGTTCGAGGCCGCCGATCGCGTCGCGGTTGGCGGTGAAGTACGTCAGCAGGAAGATGCCTCGCTTCTGCTTGTCGATCTCGAAGGCGAGTCGGCGTTCGTCCCACTTGGACATGGCCAGGACGGTGGCGCCGGCCCGCTGGAACAGGTGATTGATGTGATCGATGACGCCGGCGAGGTCGGTCGCCGCCGCTTGCGAGACGAGGAACATCGCCTCGTAGGTCGAGGTCCGTATCTCTTGGAGTGTCTGCGTGTCGGTCATGTATGGTTGCCTTTCCTGCCCCGACGCCGGGGCGACTGAATGCGTCACGTGTGGTCGTGTGGTGTGAACCAATCGGGATGGGGCTGGTCGCCGTCGCCCGGGTCGGCCCGGATGTTGAACCGATTCATGGCCGCGTCAACACCCTCGCGGACGAACGTCTCGACGGCGTCGGCGGCGCACTCGACGGCCGGCTCGACGGCGCTCCACTGGAACTCCGTGAACCGGCCGAGCACGTAGTCGGCCTGATCCATGAACTCGGGCGAGGCGCCGATGCCGATGCGGACCCTCGGGTAAGAGTCGCCGCCGAGCGCACGCTCGATGTCGGCGAGCCCGTTGTGCCCGCCCGTGCCGCCCCGGGCTCGGACGCGGACGGCGCCGGTGGGCAGCGCCACGTCGTCCACGATGACGAGCAGGTCGGTTGCGGGGTCGGACTTGTGAAAGCGGACGGCCTCGCCCACGCTGCCCCCCGAACGGTTCATGTACGTGTTGGGCTTGATAAACAGGCAGTTTTCGTCGGCGATGCGGGCTTCGCAGGTGGCGGCCTGGAACCGGGCCCGCGGCGTCTGCCCCGGCGCGTGCCGACGGACCAGGCGGTCCACGACCATGAACCCGACGTTGTGCCGGCTCTTCTCGTACTCGCGCCCGGGATTGCCCAATCCGACGATGAGCTTCAAGTCTGGTCTCCGATGGCGGCATTGGAGCGCCGCGTGCGAGGTCACTCGCTCTTTTCTTCCTTTGTCTCTTCCGCCTTCTCTTCCGCGTCGCCGAGGACTTCCGGTTCGCCTTCGACCTCGACCTCCTCGGCCTCGGCGCTCTTGGCGGCGGCCTGGAGGACGATCTGGGCGATGGCTGTGCCCGCGTCGCTGAGAAGTTTCATGTCGTCAACGGGCAGCGCGATCTGGGCCGCCGTGAGCGTCTGGTTCAACTCCAGCGAGCTGATGTCCGCCTCGATCGAGTCGGGGATGTCCGCGACGCGGCACTCGATCTCGATCTCGTTGTGCGGGCGCATCAAGATGGCGCCGACGTCTTTGAGCCCGACGGCCTCGCCGATCACGTCGATGTGCACGCGCGTGTGTACGCGCTCGTTCAGGTCCACGCGCGCGAAATCGGCGTGCACGATGTTCGAGCCGAGATAGTCGAACTGGATCTCCTTGAGCAGCACGACCTGCGGCTCAGCGGCACCGTCGATCGCGATGCGGAAGACCTTTTCGCCGGCCTCGATGTGCAGGCACGCGTCCGTGCGGTCGAGCGAGATCGGGGTTGGCTCGATCTTGTGGCCGTAGACGATCGCGGGGAGCCTGCCCTGCGTGCGCAGTCGCCGCGAGTAGCGCGAACCGAGCCGCTCGCGCGGCGAGGCTTCCAGGATTGTCGCGTTTTCATGCATGATGTGATCCTCGTCTGTCTTGAAGTGATGTGATGCTCACCGTTTGGTACCCGCGGTGCCCTTGAACAGGGCGCTGACGGACTGGTCGTGGTGGATCCGATAGACCGCGTCGCCGAGCAGTTCCCCAACGCTCAACTCGACGAGCTTGTGCTTGATCGGCGCCGTCCGCTCGCCATTGGGGATCGTGTTGGTCACGACGATCTTGGTGATCGGTGCCTCGGCCAGGCGTTCCATGGCCATCCCGGCCAGGACCGGGTGCGTCGCCGCGGCGAATACCTGCTTAGCGCCGTGGTCCATCACAAGGTTCGCGGCTTCGCAGACCGTGCCGGCCGTCGAGATCATGTCGTCGATCATCAGGACGGTCTTGCCCTTGACCGAGCCCATGAGGTGTCCGGTGGTGACCTCACTGCCGCTGAGGCGCCGCTTGTTGATGATGGCCAGGTCGCCGCCGAATAGGTTGGCGAACGCCTCGGCCACCTTGACGTTGCCCACGTCCGGGCTGACGAGGCAGACATCGCCCAGCTCGTCTCGGATCGAGTTGAAGTATTCATAGAACACCGGCGTCGCGGAGAGGTGGTCCAGCGGCAGATCGAAGAAGCCCTGGATCTGCGCGGCGTGGAGATCGACGGCCAGCACACGGTCTGCGCCCGAGGCGGTGATCAGGTTCGCCACCAGCTTGGCGGTGATCGGCACGCGCCCCTCGTCCTTGCGGTCCTGGCGAGCGTAGCCGAAGTACGGCGTGACGACGGTGACGCGCGACGCCGACGCCCGCTTGAGGCAGTCGATGAAGATCAGCAGCTCCATCAGGTTCTCGTTGACGGGCTGACAGGTCGAGAGCACGACGAAGCAGTCCCGGCCTCGCACGTCCTCTTCCAGCTTGACGATCAGTTCACCGTCGGGGAAGATGATCGTCCGGGCCTCGCCGATGGGGATGTCGATGCGCCGGCACATGGTTTCGGCGAGCGCGCGGTGCTGTCTTCCGGCGAAGATCTTGAGCTTTTTCGCGTCGGTGCGGCTCATCGGTCGCCTCCTCCGATCCTGCGAACCTTTGTCGGGGCGCCCTCGGCACGCCGACGCCTGAAAACCTCGTCCACCGCCGCGAGTTCGCCGACGGTGTTGATCGAGAGCACGTCCTCGGGCGGGACGGCCTCGACGATCTCAACGGCGCGACCATCGTGCACGAGGATGCGCGGCACATCGGTCACGTACAGTTCGCCGCTGACCTCGTTGCGCTCGAGGCGATCCAGCGCCTGGAACAACGCCGGGGCGTCGAAGCAGTAGTAGCTTGGATTGACCTCTCGTATGGCGGCCTGCCCGGACGTGCACAGCGCGTCCTCGACGATCTCGACGAACCGCCCGGCGTCGTCGCGGATCACCCGGCCGTACCCGGTCGGATCCTCGATCACACTCGTGGCCAGTGTCGCCACAGCCCCGGTCGATCGATGCCGGTCAAGGAGCGTCTCAAGCGTCTCCGCGCGGATCAAGGGCCCGTCGCCGCAGAGCACGAACACGTCGGCCTCGCTGACCCGTCCGGACGCCTGGAAGTGCTCGCGGGCGCACATGACGGCGTGCCCGGTGCCGAGCTGTTCGTCCTGCACGGCGAACTCGACCGCGGGGGCGAAGTCGGCCAGCGCGTCGCGAACGAGTGTGTCCCCGCCCCCGACGACAATGACGACGCGGTCGCAGCCGGCGTCAACGCACGCGCCGACCACGTGCCGCACCATCGGCTCGCCGCCGATCTCGTGCATGACCTTGGGCAGGTCCGAGCCCATGCGCGTGCCCTTGCCGGCGGCGAGGATGATCGCGCCGAGCGGGCGGCTGGGTTGTGGGTTGGTTGTGTCGCTCATGCGTCGTGCCGGTCCGACCCCGAGATGGAGCAGTTACCCGACCAGGATTCGAACCTGGACTAGCAGTACCAAAAACTGCTGTGCTACCCTTACACCATCGGGCAATGTCTGTGCGGGTGTCGGCTTGGCAGATTCTCGCTGGGGATCCCGTCGGAGCGGGCCCGGACCACCTGCGCGGTCCGTCGCCCCCCGGACGCCGAATCCGGGTCTCAGAGCGAGCGGCCGCGGCACACAATCGCCCGACCCACACTGACGGTGGGCCGGACTTGGAGCGGGACCGCCTTGTGCCGCGTCGGCCCACATCGGCCGGGCGGGCGACCCATGACCGCGCCTCGGCCGGTCTTCCCGGCGTCCGTCACGGTCGGCTCCATCTAGCACGCAAGTTTAGAATCCCGCCACGCCGAGTCAATCGTCCTCGCCATCCCCGTTCCCTCCATCCGCGTCCCCGCCATCGCCGTCCCCGCCGTCGCCGTTCACACCCCGCTCCTCGCGCAGCACCGCCTCGCTGATCGACTCGTAGCAGCTGGCCAGCAGACCCACCAGCGGGAATCGACCATCCTTGAACGGGCTGGGGCCCAGCCGCCGCAGCAGCGGGTGGCTCACCTCCGGCGGCTGCACCGGCAGATCAAGCTCGCGTGGATCCGTCGGCGCGTCCCAGAACTCGCCCACGCACTCCTCCAGCGGCGCAAACACGATGTCCGAGGCGCCGCGCACCACCGGCGAATAGGCCGGCATCGGCGACGCCAGGTCAAAGTGCGCCGAACGCTTGTCGTGCAGGCGCTCGATGAGTTCCGTCGCGGGCATCCCTCGCAGCAGGAAGACCGCCAGCGGCTCGGCCGCGAGTCGATCCGCCGTCACCATCGCCAGGCACAGCGCGTGCTTGCACCACGAGCCGCCCCCGTCCCCGCTCCCACAGGTGCACGACGGGGCGATCGACTCAGGAGTCAGCGGCGCGTCAAGCGAATCGAACAGCGTCATCACGTCATTGGTGAGTCGGCCCGAGATGAGCGACGCGGCGAAGCGCGCCTGCTCGCCCATCGCTTCAATAGCGCGCACCCACACGTCCTCGTCGATCAGGTCGAAGGCGAGGCGCGTCTTGTACGGCCCGAGCGCACGACCCTGCACCGCGGCCGCCACACGCCCGGGGCCAAGGTCCAGCCCCTTCACCTGCCCGGCGCGTGCGTATTCGAGCGCGTCGGCGCGGACCTGTTCGTCCGCCGAGGCCAGCGCGAGATCGAGCCACCCCTGCGCCGTCGGGCACTCGGGATAGGCCAGCTCCGCCCGCGAGAGTTTGACGCCGCCGCGCACACGGCGTGGGTTGGCCAGCAACGTCGGCTTGCGCTGGAACGGCCTTTTCGGTTCGGCAGGCATACGGGCTCCTGAGCGCAGCGACGCGCAGCAGAACTATTGGCCGGAAAGAGAGTGATTTCTTCGGGCCGAGGAAGGCATCAGGCTTTAGGCATTAGGCACCAGGCACCAGGCATCAGGGGAGAGCGCGCCCGCTCCCATCCGCCCCAGTGCCTGGTGCCTGATGCCTGGTGCCTTCCCAGAAACAAACGCCGCCGATTGGGTGTCCAACCGGCGGCGCGCTTGTCTCCGCTCCGTCACTCCCCCACTGTGTCACTCTGTCACTTCGTCACTTTGTCACTTCTGCTCACGCCGCCAGCCCCATTTCCCCCGCCCCCGCATCGGCGGTGCCGAAGAAGACGGTCATGGCGTTGCTCATCAGCCCGAGGTTGCCGCCGCGCACGCCCTGGATGATGTAGGCGGCGGTGATCGTGCCGGCGGGGACGGTGGCGTCGATGAACTGTTTGTCCTGGGCCGCGCCCTGGCCGATGAACGTGAAGACCGTCTCGGTCGCGAGCTTGCGCGAGACGTTGTACACGGTCCCGACGGGCCCGCGCGCCTCCCAGCTGATCGTCACCGAGCCGTCGCCGTTGAGCGTCGCCTTGAGGCCGGTGGGCTGCTCGGGGGGCGCGACGGGGCTCTGCGGGTCCGGCGGCGTGATGCCCGCGGCGGTATAGACCGCCGGCGGGTCGGCGCTGTTGACGGCGAAGCTCTTGATGGTCGCGATCGCGTTGGACGCGTTGGTGCGCATGTCGTCGCCGTTGAGATGGAAGGCGGTGGTGGCGGCCTTGGAGCCCTGCCTGATCTGCTCGACACTCGTGAACGACGTGCGCGTGTCGATGATGTCGGCGGCGAGGTCCGAGACCACGGCGCTGGTGAGTCCGATGGCGGCGGGGTCGGCGACCCAGCCGGTGATGCGTCCTTCGAGCCATTCGAGCGCGTCGTGATTGTCTCCGGGCATGTTGGTGCCCATGGTGTGCTCCTTTCGAGCCAAGGGTCTGCGTTCGCCGGGGATTCACCCCCTCGGCGTCCCGCCCGGCCCTGGTTGGACCATCGCGGTCGATGGTTGTGATCGTCGTGCGGGGTGTGCGGGTGAAGACGGATGTGCGAAATAGTCTGATTATGAAGGTCCACATCCGTTATTGGGCTTGCGGCGGGGGAAATGGGGCGCTGCATTTTCGCGGACGGGCGTGGCGAAACAGTTTCTTTGCGTGCCGAAACGATCTCGGCAGCGTCCTGAACGGTTTGGGCAAGCGCCTCAACGGCTTCGGCGGCCGCCGGAATGATCTCGGCACGCACGGGACCGGCTCCGGCACGCACCGGAATCGTTCCGGGCGCCTGCGAGGAGGTTCGGGCAGCCGGATCGCCGCCGCCGAAACCCGCGCGCGCTCCCCCACCGCTCGCCGCACGCTCAACAACTGACGCCCCATTCCCCGCCATGGGTTCGTCTTGCGTGCTTTGTCGCGCCCACATTGAGCCGTTCCCCTGCGGCGGAGCAATCGCGGCGGGCCGCCTTGGGCCCGACGCATACAATTCCTCCGCAGGGGAGCGGCGGATACCGCAGAGATCACCAAACGACCTAACTCGCCGCACAAGGGGCTGCCGGTGCTCGTTCGCGAAATCCGGCGAGTGCGGTTCTTGGGTGCCGATCCGTGGTGTCAAACAGTATTTGGCGCACCCAGATCAGCCTCTGGGACGGATCGAAATAAACCGAGCGTCAGCGCTTTACCACTGGCGCTCGAAGGAGGTCGGGAAAACCGAATCAGGCGTACCTGATCAGCTTCCACGTAACCGCCTGCCCCCGATATGGAGGCATCACATTGGTTTCCGCAATCGGAGCGGTCGTGGACGGCGACCCGACCACCTTCCAGACTCCAGATTCCGGACACCGTTCCCCAGTCCTCGCCGTCGTACCTATTGCAGATCTTGCCATGGCAAAATCTCCGTGCGGTGCATGGTGTACACTATTGCTGCACGGCCTGTGGAAGTTCGTGCAGGACGGGACCATCCCGTCTGAGCTACGACCGGCGGAGCACCGTGTCCGCCGGTCGTTTTTAATCATCCGTATCGTCTTCATCCCACTCCACGAGTTTGAGTGTCATAAGTCGTATCGCCATCGCCTGCGGATTAACTTCGAACACTGCGTGAAGCGGTACGATTCCACCGCAGGAATCAACCGTTGCCCGAGCGATCTGATCCGCGCGATGACTAGCCGACGTTGCCGGAGCGAGATCATCTGTCGAGATTTCGGCGACCAGTTCTCTGACGAGGGGCGCCGGCATCAAGATCGCTCCCGCGAATCTGTTGGCTTGCCACTCACGCCATTCTTCGAACGTTGTGAGCCTCTTCTGCTTCCGCTTCTTCTGGTACCATTTCTTGCGGAACCCGGGCGATGCCTCCGCCGAGTGCACCGTGCCGCGACGCAGTTCTTGTGGGCAACTTTGCTCCATATGCGGCAGATGCTCGATGCAGTGAAAAAGCTCGTGTGCGAGCGTGAAATTGCAACGCCGTCTGGTCGAGGTGCATTCGCTCTCGAATAGGTCCGTGTGAACGACCAACTCGCGGAGCATCCCGTCCGTCGACCATCGTGAGACTCCGAGCACGGTCGGCCCGGTTTGGGACTTGAATCCCCTATCAATCGAGGAATCGACAACTAAACGAATATCGGGATCCTCGAACTCGGCGAGGGCTTCAATATCGATGGGCAGATCATCAATCGTCGGTTCATGCTCGAAACGGGACCGCAAGATTCGGCCAGCTCGACGCTCGACGCCAGCACCAGAGAGCTTTCTGGGTGCGATGTTGAACCCGAACAGGTCATCCGGCCCACCCATTCTCGCCAGATCCTTGTTCTGTGCCCGGTCCAGGATCTTGCGGATCTGATCGAGCAGTTCTGCCTTTTGCTTCTCGTCCACCGCGGCAGCAGAAACCGCAGCTTCGAGCATCTTGCGCTGGACTTCGGGCGGCAGATCGACGCCAATCCGGTAAAGCGCCTGGAGTGCCGGCCCCATACTGTCCTCCGCGATCAGTTCCTCGGTTCGCGAGGGGACGAGTTCTTCGATGCGCGAGATCGGAATTGCAAAGAACGTGGCCAGGAGATGAAGAACCCTGCCAGAGGGTGGCTCGTAAAGTTGCCCGAGTTCGATCCGACTTAGATAACTCGGCGAAATCCCCATCATTTTCGCGGCAACCCGCAGGCCAAGGCCTCGCTCCTGCCGTCGATGCCGAATTAGATCCCCAAGATGTTGCGGATTCGATTTGCCTTTGTCCATGGGTAGTTGCTCCTGTCCACTGTTTCGCGACAAAGGACACTACGGCCCTTACGCCCGCGCGTCAACCGCAGAAACTGAAAACAAGCTGTTAGGTTTGTATTAGCAGAGCCGAGATAGAGCGTACGCCGGCACACTGGCGGACAAGCCGCCAGTGGCACCCGGCAGACAGAGACGCGGAGTGGACCCCCGGCGGGGGCCGGGGGGGCTGTTGGGAGGGGGGACCCCGGCGCGATGTGGGTTCCCCC
>JADFGU010000087.1:0-2095 GCA_022567535.1 Planctomycetota bacterium
CCTGCGCGTGAAGGGTCAGGGGCAGGGTGGCCAGGGCGGTCAGCAAGGCGGCACCCAGGCCCCGGGAGAGGGAGGCGGTCATTGGAAAACGCATGCCGCCATCATCCCAGAGCCGGGGCCTGCCCCGGATCAGTCCAGGCCCGCCCACCCGTGCATCAGCGCAGGCTGATGGTGGTGTTCACGCCCTGGCTGGTGGTGCTGTCGTCGAACCAGCGCGCCGTGACGGTCTTGGTCTGCGTGTAGAACAGCACGACCTGCTTGCCGTAGGGGCCCAGGTCGCCCAGCTTGGAGGCGCGGCTGCCCGTGAAGGAGAACAGAGGAACCGGCACGGGAATCGGCACGTTGATGCCGACCTGGCCCACGTCGATGTCTTCCTGGAACTTGCGCGCCGCAGCGCCCGACTGCGTGAAGATGGCCGTGCCGTTGCCGTTGGGGTTGGCGTTGATGAACTCGATGGCTTCGTCCAGCCTGTCGGCAGCGGCCAGGCACAGCACGGGGCCAAAGATTTCCTGGTCGTAGATGGACATGCCGGGCTTGACGCCGCTGAAGATGGTGGGGCCCACGAAGTTGCCCTTTTCGTAGCCGGGCACGCTGGGGTTGCGGCCGTCCAGCTCCAGCGTGGCACCGTCGGCAATGCCGCGCTCGATCAGGCTGAGCACCACGCCCGTCCTGTGTCCCGCGGCGTCGAACAGGCGTATGGGCGCGCCGGGGCGGAAGCGTCTGGCCTTGACCATGGCGAGCCAGCGTCCGTGGCCGAGCTGCTTGAGAAAGAGCCCGCCGACCTTGCCGCCGGTGTCCTCGCGCACGCCGACGAACCGGGCCGGCAGGACGCGCGTGGTGTTGAACACGAGCCGATCGCCGGCGAGGAGCAGCTCGGGCAGGTCCGAGACTCGGCGGTGCTCGACCGCGCCCGCGCCGCGATCGTGGACGACCATCAGCCTGGCCGCATCGCGGGGCGAGATCGGCTCGGTCGCGATCATCCCCGCCGGCAGCTGGTAGTCCAGTTCGTCGGTCCTGAGCATTGTCGCTCCGGGGTTTCATCGATACGTCGGGTCCGGGCAACATCCCGCACATCCGGAAGCGGGCGCGCGACGCCGGTCGCTGGAGAACACGCACGCAAAGCCCCCTGAAAGGGATCTTATAGGAACCCGCGGCGCGGGCGCGGTTCGGCTCGGGATTCGTTGCGTGCCCGGGCGATGTTCTTCGACGCGCCGCCAACATTCATTATCGGTCCCGTCGGCCGCACACCGCATCCGCCGCGGCGCGTCGAGCCGATCCACGACTCCGCGCCGGCCCGTGTGCTTGCGCGGCACCATGGCACAGCCCCCATCCCGTTCGACGCGTTCTTGCGTGAGTCCGAGCAGTTGTTTCCGCTGAAGCCGTACTGGGCGTATGTCAGGCGCCACGGCGACGCGCCCGTCGAGCGACACGCACGGCCCCGCGCGGATGCACCACGTCCGCGACCCGACGCAGCTCGCCTGGGCGATGTCTCGCCCACGCGGCTGACCCGCACGGAGCACGTGTATCGGCTCATCACGCGGATCGAGCGCCCGCTGAAGCTCGGCTCGGTGATCGACGAGATCGTCTGACGCGGGGTGGGCGGCGAAGGTCGAGTTGGGAGCACTCCCTTCCGGTCGTGCCTCGTTGGGATCCCGGAAGCACTCCCTTCCGGTCGTGCCTCGTAGCGGATGTGCTGGTGCGTGCGCGCATCCTGCTCAGTACGCGCGCTCGATCGATGCGCCGGGGAAGAAGCGCTCGAGCATCGTTTCGACGGAAGCCCCTGCCTCGGCCATGCTGTACGCGCAATACTGGCACATCCCCACGCCGTGCCCGAAGCCGCGCCCGGTGATCCGGAGGGTCGAGCCGCCAAGCTCGAACTCCATGTCGTTGCTCATAACGCGTTGGTCGTCGGTCGGCCTCGGGTATCCGGGCGCGGGGTAATTGCACGCCAGTCGGAGATCCTCGGCGGAGATCTCGAACGTCTTTTCCTCTGAATCGGTGATGGCGTAGCGCGCTGGTCGGCCGGTGATGGCTCGGCGAGCGATCTCGATGTCGCGCAGGTGCACCTTACGCTGGCCCATCAGGTCGAGCAGCC
>JADFGU010000087.1:2105-9002 GCA_022567535.1 Planctomycetota bacterium
CGTCCGCGGTGCTCGGCCCACGCTCTCAGCCGTGCGCCCAGCTCTTCACGCCCGCGCGTCCGCGTCCAGCGGTACAACGGCGCGCCCTGGCACGCGAACGGGCGGCTGTGCGCGCGGAGTGGCGGCACGGCGTTGAACGCGTAGGCGCCCGCGGATGCCCACGCGTCCCCGGCCGACCCGCTCCGCCCGCCGCACACGCTCGAGTAGTAGGCCCGGATGACGCCGCCGCGGTAGGTGAGTGTGCGGCCTCGCGTCTGTTGGACGGCCGCGATGGCGGTGGCGTTGTCCGTCAGGCCGGAGTACATTTGGGCGGATTCACCCGCCGTGAGGTCGTAGTGTCGGGCCCGCGTGTCGCCGTGCTGCGAGACGTGCAGCGCGTAGCTGCGTGAACAGATGGCCTGCACGCGGAACGCCTGCTCGGGCCAGTGCGAGAACAACTCGCGAGCGATCACGCCGGGCAGATAGGCGTCCATGGGCACGTCGTTGACCACGTCGAACCCGCCCTCGACGAGCACGAGGCGGAGCACGCCGGGGTAGTCTGCGTCGTCGAAGCCGATCGACCCGGCGGCGCCGGTCGCGGGCGATTCCGCGGTCGTCACGACGATCGACTCGCCCCCGAGCGTGTGCCGACTGCCCTGGGCGTCGGTCAGCACGAACCCGTCGCCGTCCGGCTCGATCACGACGGGCGCGGGCACGATGAGCGGGATGGCTGTTCCCGAGGCAGCCAGCAGACCCCCGGGGCTGGTCAGCTCGATCTGCTGTCGGCGTGCGGCGATCCGAACGCGGATGATCGGCTCCGGGCCCAGCGTGTGGATCACCGGCCGAGCACCGCCAAGAACCTGCAGCACCGCCCAGCCCGACCCCAGCATCACGAGCACCGCAGCTGTGCACAGCAGCAGCGTCGCCACCCCCGGCTGCCCGAGGACCCTCAGCCACAGTCTGTCGGAGTCCCAGGTGGGGCGCATCGTCGTCCTTGAGCGTTGGTCGCCGCCCAGCGCGCGGGTCGCGAGCCCGTTACCATACCGGCCGGTCCGCACTCCGTCACGGGACGCAAGGATTCACGCCATGACCCATCGCAGATTCGGCCGTCTCCCGCTCGTCGCACCGCTGGTCCTGGCCGCGCTGATCGCCGCCGGGTGCGCCTCAGACCCGGTCGGCAGCGGCGGCTCGGACGCCCCGCTGCAGTCGCTGGTCTATGCCGGGCCTCCGGTCACGATCGAGTCCCACAGCCCGAACCACATCGTCGTGGTGACGACGCCCACGGGTGGGTGGTCGCTGATCTGGGACGAGCGGGCCGATGAGGCGGTCTATCTCACGCTCCGCCGACCGGATTCGGGCTTCTTTCACACGCAGCAGATCGTCCCGCACCGGATCGGGTCAGGTGTACCCAGCGGCGACCCGCTGGCGGTGCATGTCAGAGTTCTGGATCACGGCGAGCCGGCGGCTGACCAGCCGTACGCGCTGGCCGCGAGCGCGGGGTAGCGCGTCGAGAGGTATCCAGGACGCCGAGTCTGAGTCCGCGAAGGCTCGGATTTCTCCGATGACACTCATACGCGCGTGATCCGAGCCTTCGCCCGCGGCGGGCTCAGACTCGGCGTTCGCGCGAACGAACCCCCTGCGCGAGCACGGGGGTCCTCTCCGCATGCCATTCGCACGGAGAAACGAAGTGACGGAGTGACGAAGTGACGGAGGAATGAACAGAGCCCCCTGCGCGAGCAGGGGGTCCTCTCCGCCTGGCATTCGCACGGAGAGACGGAGTGGCGGCGTGGCCCGCCGCGGGCGGGATTTCACAAACGCTGATCCCGACGCCTGAGGGCGTCCGAGAACCGGGCCCGCGAACGGATTTCTCCTTGCGTGCACCGGTTTTTCCCTGTAGACTGCGGCTGGGGCAGCGGGCGCGACTGGTGCCCGAACGGAGATGCTGACATGCTCGAACGAATCTGTGGTCTCGCCTCGGCGAGAATCGTGACGCGGCTGGCCGTGGTGCTGGTGTGCCTGATCGCGGCCCCGGCGTACGCGACCTGGTCGATCATCCTCATCAATATCCGCACGGGCGAGATCGCTATCGGCAGCGCCACGTGCCTGAGCTCGTTCGATCTCAAGGCCGGCACGCCCGTCTTGATCCCAGGCTTCGGCGCGGTCACCGCGCAGTCGTTCGTCGATACAACCGGGCAGAACCGCGTGTTCGCGCGCGATCAGCTCGTGATGAGAACCGACCCGCAGACCATCCTCGACCTGCTGCGACAGTTCGACGCCGGGCACGAGACCCGGCAGTACGGCATCGTCGACACGCTCGGGCGAACCGCGACGTTCTCCGGCCTGCAGGCGAGCCAGTGGAAGGGCGGCGTCACCGGCGTCTTCAGCACGCCCGACGGCGATGTCGCCTACGCCATACAGGGCAACATCCTCACCGGCGAGCCCGTCATCACCGCTGCCGAGCAGGCGGTCATGAACACGCCCGGCGATCTGGCCGAGCGCATGATGGCGGGCATGGAGGCGGCGCGGTCCATGGGCGGCGACGGGCGGTGCTCGTGCAGCATCGGTCCCACCGCGTGCGGCTCGCCGCCGCCCAACTTCACCAAGTCGGCCCACATCGCGTACATGCTCATCTCGCGCACGGGCGACACGCCCGGGTGCAACGGCCTGTACCGCGCGGGCCGGTCAGCGTGGGATGTCGCAACGGGCGACCTCGACGGGGATGGGCGTCCCGACGCCGTCGTCATCACCTCGTCCGTCCCGGAGGTGTCGGTTCTGTTCAACGCCACGGAGCCGGGCTCGCCGTTCGTCATATTCGAGCAGGCGGTCGCCCTGCCCAGCCGGCGCGCCCGCGATGTCAAGATCGTCGATGTCAATAACGACGGGATCCTGGACATCATCACGGCCGACGCGTCGGACGGCTCGGTCTCGGTGCTGATCGGCCGCGGCGACCGGACGTTCGAGACCCCGGTGGTGATCCCCGCCGGCCCCGGACCGGACCACATCGTCGTCGCGGACCTGGACGGGCAGAACGGCCCGGACATCGCCGCGCTGTCCGCGAGCAGCCAGTCCATCGCCCTGCTCATGAACGACGGGATGGGCGGGTTCACCCCCGGCGGAACCATCACCCTGGCGGAGCGCCCCGGCGCGCTCGTGAGCGGCGACGCGGACGGCGACGGCGACATCGACCTCCTGCTCCCATTCCTCGCATCGGACATCGTGCAGATCCTCGACAACGACGGAGCGGGCGGGTTCACCTTCGGCGTGGCGATCGCCACCGCGACCGGTCCCAACTCCATCGCCGTGGATGATCTCGACCACGACCAGGATCTGGACATCGTGGTCGGCACGACCACCGCCAGCATGGTCACCGTCCTGCGGCGCGACGGCAACGCCTACGTGCGGACCGATGTGCCGCTCGGAGGCCCGGCGATCAACGTCTCGATCGGAGAGGCCAACGGCGACGGCAACAAGGATCTCATCGTCTTCCGCTCCAGTGCGACAGGGGATCTGCAGGTGTTCCGCGGCGACGGCGCCGGCGCATTCGCCCCCGAGGGCTCGTTCACCGAGCGGTACAGAATCGTCCGCTGGGCCCTGGACGACCTGAACGGGGACGGGCTGGACGACATCGCCGGCGCGGCACGCGCATCCATGGCCGTCATTGAGAACGTCGGACACGTCGGCGGCCCGATCACCTACACCGACGGCCAAGGCTGCGCCCAGGGCGACTGGTTCATGGACTTCAACATCGCGTTTCAGACCCAGGCCAGCCCCGACCCCGTGTTCCAGCTCATGGATCTGCTCGGGCTGTGGCGAGACGACCTGGTCGGCCGACCCGACGCCGTCCGCTCCCGCGTAACGTTCAGTTCGTCCGTGCTGCGCGCCCCGCACGCTTCCTTTGGAGGCGACGTCGAGACGATGCGGATCGAACTGCTCGACTGGGAGGGCAACCCGATCACCGTGCCGCTGCTCGCCCCGCCTCAGGTCACAGGCCGGGGGATCACCGTGATCAGCGCGCCGATATCGCTGGGCAACGGCGTGTACGAGGTCGCGATCCGGGCCCAGGGCGGGCTCGGCGTCGATTCATTCGAGATCGCCGTTGACGACGGCATCCGGCCGGTCACCCTCATGCCCAACCCGACCGTCGAGGTCACGTGCTACGCGGATTGCGATCCGTCCACGGGCGTGGGCACGCTGGACATCTTCGACTTCCTCTGCTTCCAGAACGCGTTCGTCAGTCAGAATCGCTCCGCGTGCGACTGCAACGGCGGGGCCGGCAGCGCCTGCGACATCTTCGACTTCCTGTGCTTCCAGAGCGCGTTTGTGGCCGGGTGCCCTTAGGCACTCGCTGACCGAGCACGAGAGCGCCAGCCGCCCCTGGGGAGCCGGAGCGGCTGTTTTTGTGCATTCGATGGGGAGGAATGGGGGTTCGAGAGCACCTGCCACCGGATGCGGACCGTATTTGTTGGCTCTGATCCGATTTGTCGTGCAACGGCGGGGCCGGAGCCGGGTACAGGTAGTTGTGAGTGTTGTGTATGAGGGTGGAGCACTCTGGGACAGGAGTTGCAACGATGTTGATGCGCAAAGTGGTGAGTTGGCTGATGGCGAGCGTTGGGTGTGCGGCGTGTTCGGCCCAGGTGTGCGAGCCCGTGTGGTCGGATGCGTTCGTTGGTGGTGGAGTGCAGAGTTCCAGGGACAACGTCCAGGCGCTACACGTATTTGATAACGGCTCGATAACCCGTCTTTTCGTGGCCGGCGATTGGACGATGGTCTTTGGCGGTGTGGTGAATGGATGGGTAGGCGCGTTTGATGGCGACGAGTGGACGCCCGCAACAGCCGGTCTTGACGATGGCGTCCTCGCGTTTACGACCTTTGATGACGGAACCGGAACAGCGCTGTATGCGGGCGGCGGATTCACGGGAGCCGTGAGGCGTTGGAATGGGCAGTCATGGGAACAGCTCGGAACGGGAATCACTGGCTACGTCCAGGCGCTGGCGGTGTTCGACGATGGGACCGGAAGCGCGCTCTGGACCGGCACGCACAAGTGGGATGGGCAGCAATGGACGATCATCAACAACCCCATCGCCGCAGAAAGCCTTGCCGTGCTCGATGAGGGATCTGGCAACGTGTTGTATGCAGTTGATGGTGGACGGGTGTACCGTCGTGCAGGCGGACAGTGGGTTGAGGTCAGTCCACGGCCGGGTCTTATCAGCGTCTTCACACTTGCTGTCTTCGATGACGGCTCGGGCGCGTCGCTGTATGCCGGTGGCAGCTTCAGCGGAATCTATCAGGGTGTGCAGCTCGATCGCGTCGCGAAACTCGAGAACGAGCAATGGATTCCGGTCGGCACGGGGTTGTCGCGATCCGTCCATGATCTTGCCGCGTCGCAAGCGCACGGGGTGCTTGTGGCCGTGGGCTTCCAGCGCTTCATGTCCGTGTGGAACGGCACGGTGTGGGAAACGGTCGCGGACAACTTCAACGAATCGGTAAACACCGTGACGACCGGGGATCTCGGTGAGGGCGAGCGGGTATTCATCGGCGGGCGATTTGACAACAAGTGGAATGGCGCCCCGCCCTTCGAGCGGCTGGCGCAATGGGATGGATCGGCGCTGCTTCCTCTCGGGCGAGGGCTCAATGGCTTTGTCGGGGACTTCACTCGCTTCAAAGGGGTGTTCCCGGCGATGGCGTTCCAGGAGTTTGATGACGGCACGGGCTCGGCGGTGTATGTTGGCGGGTCTCTGACCTTCGCCGACCAGATCCTGGTCAATGGGATTGCGCGCTGGGACGGAGCGTCGTGGAGCAGCGTGGGGGGTGGGCTGGGCGCGGCGTCATGGGTGTGGGATCTGGAGGTTGTCGGCGAGCGAGGGACGGACGTACTGTATGCCGCAGGGCTCCACGAGATCGGCGTGAATCCGCTCCGATTCGGAATTGCGAAGTGGGACGGCGCTCAATGGGAAGAAGTAGTCGCTACCTCGGATGAAGTGATGGCGCTGTTGTATGTGCCCACGGGTCCGCTTCAAGGACTGTACGCATCGGGACGATTTTCGAGTATCGGTGGCGTGGCGGCCGTGGGAGTCGCAAAGCTGGATCTCTCGACCGGCGCGTGGAGCGCGCTTGGTGCCGGGCTGAGCGGATTTGTCATGGATTTGGCGCTGTTTGACGACGGGAGCGGGCCGGCCATCTACGCGGGAGGCTCTGTGGTGGATCTTGCCAAGTGGAACGGCAGTGGCTGGCAGTCAATCGTCATCGGTGGGTCACAAAATACGTTTGATCTCGAGGTGTACGACGTTGGCGCCGGACCACAGCTTTTCTTTGCGGGTTCCGCGTCCGGGTATTACGACGCTTCGGGCGTCACGATTCTCTCCGAGACGGGCAACATGGAACGCGCCGTGGCGGGCTTTGACGATGGAACCGGGCCTGCTGTGTACTTCGGGGGGTTCGCAAGTTCCGCGCCTGTGCCGCCCTGGGCTTCACGATCATGTAAGGAGTGGACCTTGAGAATGCTGAATGCCGCGCTCGGAGCGGTTCTCGTTGCAGTCGTATTCGTCGCGGTGCCGAGCGAGGCGACTGGCCAGGGGGGCTGCGGCTCCGTGTGCGTGCCGTTGGCGGTACTGGACCCTGAACGGACCCAGGTGCTGCCGAAGGCTTTTCGGTTTACCTTCACGACGGAGTATGGCGACTTCGATCGATTCGTCGAGGGAGACGATCCGGTCACGAATCGTGGAGGAAACAAGGCGATCATTCACGAGACGGCGCTGTTCGTGGATTATGGTGCGTCCCGGCGGCTCACCGTATCGGTGCTGCTGCCCTACATTCGCAAGATCCAGCAGACCCGGCGTTTCGGCGAACGAACAGCCGACGGGCTCGGGGACATCGCGGTCTTTGGGCGCTACGAGCTGCTGCTCGCGAATCTTGGTCGAG
>JADFGU010000088.1:0-4229 GCA_022567535.1 Planctomycetota bacterium
AGCCCGACCTACTACAACCGACTCTTCGAGCGGCTTGGTGAATTGACAGCACCTGATTATCTCGAAGAATTGTTTGCTCAATACGAGCCAGAGCTTCGGCGGTATGCTCAGTTGCTGCATGAAGAGGGGATCGACGTGCCACAGACGGACGTCGATGCGATCAAGAACCAGTTGTACGACCAGCAGGTGTTCCTTCGCGAGCTGTTGCGCCCGATGGACGGCGTCAACTTTGACTGTCGGCTCATGAGCAAGGATCCGATGGAAGGGCGGTCCACAGGCACGCTCGAGGTAGAGGCGTGGGCCACGACGCGAGTGCCGGTGGTGCTCAGAGGGTTTCGGTTTGGGAACGACCGGTTTGTGACCGCTCGGCAGAGTATCGCGAAACAGAACCCGATGATCTCACGAGTCGATGATGATCGCGACGCCGTCGTGCTGCCCAACCACGGACGACGCGTCGTGTTCCGCTTCCCCATCGATGAGCGATTGGCCGGCCTGCGCGATATTCGGGCGATCAAGCAGGCGGTGCGGAGCGGGTCTGAGAAGGACATCAGCGTCAAGCTCTCCCTGCAGGCTGAGTACCGGTACATCGGCAACCAGGCGGAACGAGTCGAGGAGCTCACTATCCGTCGGTTCGGAGCGGGGTGGGAGAACGAGGGGGGCAGGCCGGAATCGCCCACCCTCGATGATGTGCTCACAAGACATGCATTCCTGAGCCACGACTCCGATCGCGACGTGCTGACCGTCCGAAGGGGCGCGTGGGACGTGGACGGCGACCTGACGGTTCCTCACGGCTTTGCGCTGCACATCGGTCCGGGTGTGACGCTCCGATTCGACGCGGGGGCCGCGATCATCGCGACCAACGCCCTGCTCTTCGAGGGCACGAGCGGCGAGCCGATTGTGCTCGGGCCCAAACCCGGCGTGTCCACATGGGCCGGGATCGTTGTGATCGAGGCGGCCGCCAGGAGCGTGTGGAGGCATGTCAGCGTTCGCGACACGGACGTGGTCATGCGAGGGGGCTGGGTGCTGACGGGGGGTGTCACGTTCTACCGCTCGCCGGTCGAACTTTACGACTGCACGATCAGCGACGCGCGCGGCGAGGACGCGCTCAACATCTACGATTGCGACTTTCTGCTCGAGCGCGTGACGATCCAGGGCGCAGCGTCCGACGCGTTCGACGGCGATTTCGTCACCGGCATTGTCCGCTCGTGCACGTTCTCGCGCACCGTGGAGGACGCGGTCGACGTCAGCGGGAGTGATGTTGAGATCATCGACAGTCGGTTCGTCGATATCGGCGACAAGTGTGTCTCGGCCGGCGAGAACTCGACCGTCCGCGTGCGCGGGGGCGTGGTTGAGAGCGCCTCGATCGCGATTGCTTCCAAGGACTCGTCACACGTTGATATTGCGGATATGGAAGTGAGGCATGTCGAGAACTACGTTCTGGCGGCGTACATCAAGAAACCCGAGTACGGCCCCAGCTCGATCATCGCTGCCAACCTCACCATCGGGGACGCGGGCAGAGGGCTTTATCTTGTGCAGTCGCCGTGCAAGATCGAACTGGACGGAGAATCCATCGCGGGCGTCGAGGTGGATGTCAAGGATCTGTACGACCGGAAGATACTCGGCAAATGAACCTCGCCCGAATCATTCCGGGGGCACGCCGCCCGAGGCCGGAGCGTCCTGCCCGGACCAATGACGGCCCGAGCGATGCCCGGTACGAGATCAAGCTTCTGTGCCAGGGACTTGCGTACGAACGGGTGCTGACGGAGCTTCGCCTGCACCAGTGCGCATTGCGAACGCTGCACCCGTCCCGGCGCGTCCAGAGCCTGTACCTCGACACGCACGACCGGCGGTCGCTCGAGGACAACCTGGCTGGGATCTCCGACCGCGAAAAGATCCGGCTGCGATGGTACGGCGATGGTGTCGACTGGGTCCGGGGCACGCTGGAACGCAAGATTCGGCAGAACCTGCTCGGATGGAAACGCTCGTTCAGTTATCCTGAGCCGATCCGTGTCAACGGCGCCTCACGCCTGGGATTCGTGCGGTCGCTCTGGCACGCCGCGCCGCCGGAGTTCCGAGCCGTGCTCGACGACGGCCAGGAGCCGGCGCAATGGATCTCATACACGCGCGATTATCTCATCACGGGCGATGGGACCATACGGGTCACGGTCGATCACGGCGTACGGAGTGCGGATCAGCGGGACCGCGCGGCACTTTCATTCGATTGCCCGACGCCGACGCCCAACGTCACCATCGTGGAATGCAAGGTCGCACGTCATCGCTACGACGCGCTGCGGGAGTTTCTGAACTCCATGCCGCTCGTGATCGACAAGTGCTCGAAGTTTGTGATCGCATCGGACCCGGCCGCGGCGCCGATCGTTTCGATACTGCCCAGCTAGACCCGGAGCCCAGAGATGAAACGAACCCTTGTCACCGGACTGCTCCTGCTTGGCATCGTCGTCGGACTCAATGGAAGCGCAGTGAGTCGCCAGCCGGCCGCTTCGAACGAGGGCGACGCGCGCGCGGACGAGTCGATAGGAGTGCTGATCTACTCGGCGGCGTGGGGCCTCACTCCCGAACGCTATGGGCTGCGGCGCACGCCCATTGCGATCATTGTCAACGGTGCGTTTCGATCGGGCTCGCCGGATGAATCCGGCCTTCGCGTCACGGCGATCATCAACGGCCAGGCCGAGGCGATGCGGTCCTTCGACCTGGCAGAGTCTGAGGACGACCTGAGAGCCTTCGGTGCCTTCTGTGACTCGGCCCGGCCGGGGACGGTCCTCGCGATGGGCGTGTACTATGTCGCCTCGCCACGGCTGGACGACCAGAGCGGTCGGCGTCAGCGCCTCGAGGAACGCTTCCGCGCGCTCGGGGCGCAGCGGCCGCCCACCGAGGATCCCAAGGCGAGTTGGGCGTACCTGTGCGTCCGCGATGAGCGGGGCTGGCGGCCGATCGCCGAGGCGCAATCCACCACGCGCGGCATCGTTCTGGCCCGCACAATCGGCGATGATCCCCTTCGCACTCTTCCCTTGATGATGACCGTGCACATCGATCGGTGGGTTGAGATCTCGCTGATCGATCGATTCCCGCAGGCGAGCTACGTGACGGAAGGATTCACCGAGATCCATCGGCCGAGCAACGCGGTCAGCGGGGCACCTCTGGACGCGATCTTCGCGCACCCGCCGTACGGCGAGCGCGGGCGTGAGCTAGGCTTCACGGAGAACCGACTCGCGTGGGACGGCTTTGCGATACCCCGGAATGCGATGTTTCAGTGCCAGCTCGGGATCAGGTCGTACGCGAGGCCGAACAGCGACGGCGTCGTCTTCCAACTGCTTGTCAACGGGGTGCTCATCGCGCAGCGCGAGCACGGCACGCGTCCCTTCGACCCCGACACCTGGGTGCCGTGGTCGGTCGACTTGGCGCGGTACGGCGGGCAGAGCGTGCGACTGGAGTTGCGTGTGGGGCCCGTGGGAACGGTCGATTCCGACCATGCACTCTGGGGAAATCCGACGATCGTGTCCCCCAAGGCGGGCGAAGACCCGCCGGTCGGCGCCGATGCATCTGGCGTTGAGGATGGGGTCCGCAACACACTGCCGACGGTGGGTCGAGTCGGAGAATCGTCGCGAAGTACGGCGCCAGGCTGGAATCGCTTCGATGATTCGATTCGGCTGGAATTCATCGGATCAGATCGTTACCGGGCCGGGGTCGAATGCTTCGTTGACGAGTAGAACCGGTAGGTCCGGGACGACTTGATCCTGGCGATGCAGCGGTAGACGTTGCTGTTCTTGATGCGCGCGAGCCTGGCCTCGGGATGCTCGTTGGGGTCGGTGTGGTTCCAGTCGGGTCCGTAGCGCAGGCGGCCGATGACCCGATACACGGGTGTTCGTTTCAGGCCGAGTGCCGCCCGCCACGCCCTGGAGCTTTCTATCTCGGCCAATTCGGACAGCGCGGCCTGGGGAGACTGGGGCGCCGATTCGGCTGCCCGTCGCAGTCGCTCCAATTCAGTGGACAGCTTGGCGCGCTCCTTCGTCGCCTGGTCCCGCTGCATCCACAGCTCATCGGCGATATGGTTCAGGCGGAAGAACTCGACCGCCTGCGTCGCCAATTCGCGGGCCAGACCGGGTGAGAGCCGCTGACGGGGCTCATCGCGTGCGAATCGCCCAGCCTCGTCGAACAGCTCGATCATGCGGTCCG
This sequence comes from Planctomycetota bacterium, assembly GCA_022567535.1. Classification (GTDB taxonomy): domain Bacteria; phylum Planctomycetota; class Phycisphaerae; order Phycisphaerales; family UBA1924; genus JADFGU01. Next base: position 4,192 of record JADFGU010000088.1, read on the forward strand.
CCAGGCTGATTGACTCAGCAATCCACCGGTGGTCAAAG
>JADFGU010000088.1:4239-8785 GCA_022567535.1 Planctomycetota bacterium
TCTTGATTCGATCCCGTGCCGTACGCCCGAGCGCCTTGATGCGTGCCGGCTCGGCCATGAGCGAACCGATCGCATCGGCGTACGCGGTGATCTCAGTGTCCTCGTCCGCTTTGGGAAGAAGGATGCCGCAGTCCGGCGTGACCAGTTCCAACTGCCCACCGACGATCGCGCCGACGACCGCAAGTTCCATAGACATCGCCTCGTAAAAGCTCAGGGCGATGCCCTCCCAACTGGAAGGGAGAAAATATATATCGGCAGCGGACATCAGATCGCGGACGCGGTCGCTGGACACCTCGCCCAGCAGCTTCACTTGCGAAGCCAGTTTGTGCTCATCCACAAACGAGCGCAGCCATGGGCTATCGGGTCCATCACCCGCAATAATTGCTGTGAACTGCTTGCCACTCTGCGCAACGCGCAAGAGCGTCTTGGCCAATACGTTTGGCTGCTTTTGGGCGCACAGGCGCCCGGCGAACAGGATAACCGACTCATCAGTGCCTATGCCCAGTTCACATCGAACGTCGGTTCGAACCTCCGGATTTCGCGTCCAGTATTCGTGGTCCACGTTGCAGTAGCTCACCTCTATTCGCGATGGATCCGCCCCCCTCGCGACCATCCACTGTTTGAGATGTTTAGAGATGACAATGTTTAGATCGAGTTGATCCTGCATGCCCACGCCGCGACGCGGATGGCCCCCGTTGTGCCACGATTCCTCTTCGATGTGGCTCAGATCGACGTACGCAGGACTCGGACATACCGACCGAAGGAATGGAATAATGTCGTAGCCGAACCAGCTGTTGCTTACCATGACGATGGATGGTCGGCGCGACTCGATCATGTGGCGAAGAAAAGCGGGCACGTCTGGATCACGCACGAATCGATCCATCACGAAGATATCCGGCGTGTGCCGAGCGAACTCGGACAGCCAAGTTTGCTCACCACGCAGCGTCGTAACGATTGAGACGCCCCATCCCCTAGATCGGAGTTGTTTGACCAGGTCCAGGTTCCACTTGTCCGCACCACCCATACGAAGCCAGGGCAGCACCATGAGGATGCGTGGATTGTCCCGCGCCAACGGGTTGGAGAGAGCCGACTCGGTGAGCGCGTCCTCGAAGGGGGCGTGCCACTTGGCCTGCACTTTGGGGAAGCGTCCTCCAAAGGCGTTTGTATACTTCTTTCTGAGATACTGGTGGAACGCGGTTTGCCGATTGCCGCCGTCCCAGTTCGGCCAGCGGTCGCAGTGGGCCGCCTTGCGCCGATACCAGCTCAGGAACTCGGGGATAGTTGCTCCCCAGTGCCCCTTGTCAGCGGCGGCGATCCAGAATTCCCAGTCCTCCAGCCCCTCGCGATTGTCCTCCTGATATCCGCCGACGTCTTCAAAGACTGACTTGCGCATCAGTACCAGAGGAACTATCGGGTTCTCCTTCAGTATCGCTGTCCCGCCGTGAAACCCGCGTCTCCACAAGTATTCTTCGTTTCCAAATCCGATCGTGTAGCTGTGTACCATCCCGAACTCAGGGTTCGTTCGAAGACACCACGCCATTTTTTCCAGCATTGTCGGTTCGATGAGATCATCACTATCGAGCTGGAATATAAGATCCGATCGTACCCGGACATACGCCTCGTTCTTTGCAGCGCTGGTGCCGCGATTCTCTGGAAGATCGATCACTCTGATCCGCGGATCCATGTTCCTGTATCGATCGAGCGTCTCGATCGCTGCCGGATCAGTTGAACCGTCGTCGACAATGATCCACTCCCAATCCTGCAACGACTGGTTCAACAGGCATCGCGCGGTTTCATGGAAAAGCGGTCCGACGTTGTAGTACGGGGTGATCACCGAGACCTCGGGGCGAGCCGGTATCGACGCCGGCCGATACCCGAAGACGGCGCGTCCGGGCGCGGCCGGGGTGTCCTGGTAGTCTGGATTCCTCGGATCGATCATCGCACGTCTACTCCAGGCGTCTGCGTCACCGTGCCGGTCGTGTTCCGTGTGTTCGTGGCGGCCGCCGCCCCGGCCGACTCCCCGCCACGAGTCCCCATCATCCCCTGGCCCTGAATACTACCCACCAATCCCCTCAGCCGTCTGCGCACGCTCCAGCGATTCTGTGAGAGCGCTCTCAGCTGGTCGATCAGCCGATAGTGTCGCTCTGACAAGTCCGCGTGCACACCCCGCAGGAAGCCCAGCTGCGCAGAGAGTTCGGACATGCTGCTCTCAAGGTGCGATCGATGCTCGTCGAGTTGCTTGAGCGACTGCTGCAGGTCCGATGCGTGGGCGATGCTGAGCTCGTTCCGCTGAAGCAGAGACTTCCGCTCGTTCTCGAGCCACGATTTGCCCTTCTCGAGTTCCCCGATCCAGGATCTCAACTCGCACATCTGCTTCTCGCGTGCGTCGTTCGATTCGATCAGCCGGGACTGTTTCTGCTCGAGCCAGCGTTTGCCCTGGTCCTGCTCGTCTATCCAGGTTCTCAATTCAGCGATCGTCCGATCTCGGTCACCGGTCCGGCGAAGTATTTCCAGATGCTGCTCCTCGATCCACCGTTTGCCCTCGCCCAGCTCGTCGATCCAGGCTCTCAGCTCAGCGATCGTCCGATCTCGGTCACCGGTCTGGCGAAGCAGTTCCAGATGCTGCTCATCGAGCCAACGCTTGCCCTCGTCCTGCTGTTCGATCCAAACCCGCAAGTCCTCGATGGTCTGATCGCGTTGCTGTGTCAATGCGCCCAGCCGCTGCTGCTCTTGCGTCAACCACTCATTGCCCGCACGCAGTTGCTCAGCGAACTCCGAGAGAGATCGCACGGATTGTCCGCGATCGTCCGCCAGCTGCTGCCAGCTGGCTCGCTGCGATTCCAGCCAGTCCTTCGCGCGTTGCAGCTTGCGCAGCCACTGCAGATTGCTCAGCGGGCTTCGCGAGTGGGCGGCCTCCCAGGCGTACCCGGGCCGATCGACTCCTCGGCGATACTCGAGCAGCGCCCATGCGCAGCGCGACGCCGCATCAAGCACCTGGCACGCCTCGGGCAGCCCAAACGGCAGCGGCGAATTGACATTCCCGATGATGTTGGTCCAGGACCCTGACAGGACGCGCTGGGTCTGCTGGATACCGCGGCGCCAGATCGCCCGAGCCGATTTGATGTCGCCGCCGCTGGCGTGGAGCATGCCGGCCTCGAAACACGCGGCAACAGTCTTTGTCGCCAGAAGCGGGCTGAACTTGCACGGGTCCATCCTGGCGCAGCGAACAAACGCCTCTTTCGCCTCGTCGTGCCGACCCATCTGCACGAGCAGGAGTGCGGCGAGATACTGATCGCTGATCCGCCACCGCCAGGCGTGCGGCGTCTTGTCGGCACGCCGTTGATACGCGAGCAATCGCTCGACCAGCTCGGCAGCGTCGCCGGCGCCCGGCCCCGCGCCCAGCCGCTGGTACCCCAGCACACACAACGCCGCCCCCTCGTCGCTGCTTCCCGGTCGAGCCGAATCCAGGGCTCGGCTCGCGATCAGCTCGAGCAGTGGCGCGCTGTCGGCGCGCAGTCCGATCGAGACCATCGCCCGGACCAGCCACGGGTTGTCGTAGTCTCGGGCGAAGGCTGTTACGTTAAACTTGTCCGCCTGGGCCGGCGCCGGAAAGTGTCGATCCGCGTCGATACTCCCTTCCGCTCCGACGGGATCCTTCATCGCGACAATGAGCCACCACTCTGCCTCGCCGTCAGGCCCTGATCCGTCCGGCGTGACGTCCAGCCGGACCATCGAGCGGGGCCGATCAGTCAGCTTCATCCCCCCGCCGGCGATCTGCGCGAAGGCGGCCTCGATCAGGAACCGCTCGCCGATCTGGCTGGACAGCGACGACCAGTCGTAGACGTGCAGATGATCCTTGTTCGGATCGGCGCCCGACTCGTCGGTCCAGTTGTTGGGAACGCTGGCGACCAGCCGCCCGCCGGGCGTGAGCACGCGGTGGGCCTCAGCGAGGAATGCGGAGGGATCGCGCAGATGCTCGAGCGTCTCGAACGACACGACCAGATCGACCGACTCGTTCGCGAGAAAAGAGAGCTCCTGCGCGTCGCCGACGCGAAACTCCACCGCCGCCTGCTGTGCTGCTCCGGCCCCAGTGTGCGCGTAGTTCGCAGTGGCGTATTCGATCGCGAAGTCACTGACGTCAACGCCCGTCACGCGCTCCGGCTCGGCGTTGTACCAGAGCACCGCGCTGCCGTACCCCAGCCCGCACGACACGTCCAGCACACGGTCGTTGGGGCGAACGAATTGAGCGGCCAGCATGTACCGGGCGATATGCGCGTCCGAACGCTGCCCCGCCTCTCGGAACATGTCCGTGTGAAGATCTCGCTCGGCCTTGAGACTGCTGAGCGGATACGCCCGGAGCGCTTCTGCGGGCAGCCGCTCGAACACAAGCGTCGCCCGCCCGTCCCTGTCCTCGCGGTCGATGGCCGAGTATGGCAGCACCGCCTGCCCACGCGTGTGTTTACGCAGCCCGTGCTCGAGGAAACGCTGCTCCCACCACGCCCGCTGGTGAATGGTCAGGTGCCACCGCTTGTCGCGATCCTCGCGC
>JADFGU010000089.1 GCA_022567535.1 Planctomycetota bacterium
CCCCGCCCGCGTCCGCGAGGCGATCAGCCAGGGTCAGACCGGACGCTTCAGCGCGCTCTACCGCTCGCTCACCGAGGCCTACTACCGCAGGCTCGCCGAGGAGGCCGGCAGATGAACAGCCCACTCGCACTCATCCTCGCCGCCGCCCTCGCCTCCGCCGCGCTCGCGCAGCAGACCGACCCCCCCGATCGGTCCGAAGGCGGCGCATCCGCCGAAAACAACGCCATGGCAGACGAGATCACACCACAGCTCGACGAGGCCGTCAACGACGGACTCAGGGCCCTCGCCGCGCTCCAGAACCAGGACGGGTCGTTCGGCGGCGGGCGGTTCGGGCGCAACGTCGCCATCACCTCGCTCGCGTGCATCGCTTTCATGGCCGACGGCAATCTCCCCGACCGCGGGCCCTACGGCGACGCCGTCGAACGAGGGCTCGACTACGTACTCGACAACGTCACCGACTCCGGGCTCATCGCCGACGAGACCGCCAACGGTCCGATGTACGGCCACGGGTTCGCGACACTCTTCCTCGGCGAAATCTACGGCATGACCGGCGGCCGACCCGACGACGAGCGCGCCCGCCGCGTCCACGAAGCGCTCGTCAAGGCCGTCAGACTCATCGAAGGCTCACAGAACCACGAAGGAGGCTGGCGCTACAACCCCGTCCCCTACGACGCCGACGTCAGCGTCACCATCTGCCAGGTGATGGCCCTGCGCTCGGCCCGCAACGCCGGGCTCCACGTCGACGCCGGCGTCATCGACAAAGCGGTCAAGTACGTCCGAGGCTGCCAGAACCCCGACGGCGGGTTCCGCTACCAGAACCAGCTCGGCGAGAGCGGGTGGGCACGCTCGGCTGCGGGTGTCGCGACGCTCTTCTACGCCGGCGTCTACGAGGGCGAAGAGATCGACCGCGGGCTCAAGTACCTCGCCACCAACGCTCGCCCCGGACTCCCCATGACCTCAACCGCGCACTTCCACTACGGCCACTACTACGCCGTCCAGGCCATGTACCTCGCCGGCGGCGAATCGTGGGAAAACTGGTGGCCGGCCATCCGCGACTACATCCTCTCGCTCCAGCAGGCGGACGGCTCGTGGAGCGACCGCAGCATCGGCGACACGTACGCCACCGCCATGTCGCTCATTATTCTCCAGATGCCCAAGCGGTACCTGCCGATCTTCCAGAAATGACCCACACGCACCCTTCAACCCGTTCCCGCGCGCGCCCCTCACGGCCGGCCATGCGCCTGCTCGTGGCGTCGGCGCCGTTCTTGCTCCCCATCGCCTCAGCCCAGGACATCGCGGTCGACCGTGTCATGCTCGACCTCGCTGCACATCGCACTCACATCGGGCTGCTCGAGGTCAACACCGACTCGATCGTCTACACCGAGGCCTCCGGGCTCGTCCGCACAGCCCGCCTGTCGGACCTCGCCGCTGTCTACGCCCCACCGCCCGCGCCGCCGCTCGACCCCTCCGCCGCCTGGATCGAGCTGACCGACGGCCAGCGCTTCGTCGGTCGGCTCGCACCCGGCGGCGAAAACACGGACGGCGTCGGCTGGGACAGCCCGGTCTTCGGACCGCTCCACTTCCCGCTCGACCTCGTCCGCGCCATCGTGCTCGACCAGAACGCTGCCCGGCCCACAGACATCGGCGCCGACGACACGCTCGTGCTCCGCAACGGCGACGTGCTCTCCGGGTTCATCGCGCACATCGGCCCGTTCGCCGAGATCGACTCCGGCTCCAGGCCCGTGCGCATCCCCATCGACCGTGTCGCGGTGGCGATCTTCTCCAACCAACCGCGCGACCGCCGCGGCCTGTTCGTCTGGTTGGCCGACGGCACGACCGCACGGGTCGTGTCGCTGCGCACGGACGGCTCGCTCGTCGAGCTGGCGCGGCAGCCGACCCACCCCGACACCGAGGCCAACGCCGTCGCGCCACCCCGTCACGTCCACATGAGCGAACTGCTCGCGGTCGTCGCCGACGCCGCCGTCATCATTCCACTCGCCTCGATCACCCCCGACGCCCAGCCTGCGTCGCCCGAACGCCGATGGACGCCGCCGGCACGCTTCGGCTCGCCCCTCGGACAGCCCCTCGACGCCGCCACCATCGAGCTGCCCGGCCCCATGCGCATCGAGTGGCTGCTCCCGCCCGGCACGCACAGCCTCATCTTCGACGCCCTGCTCCCCGAGCACAGCCGGACCTGGGGCGACTGCGAGATCGTCGTCGCCGCGCACGCCTCCGACTTCGACCGCGAACTCGCACGCGTGCGCCTGTTCGACCTTCAGCCCAGCGTCACCGTCATCGCCCGATTCCCGCCCGAGGCCCGCCGCGTCTCGATCACGCTCGAGCCGGGCCGCTTCGGCCCCGCGCAGGACCGCGCCCTGCTCCGCGGCGCCCTGCTGCTCATTGAGCCCTGACCAGCGCCCCGCCTACCGCAACTTCAACGACGCCAGCGCCGCGATCACCAGCAGGATCGACACGATCCACAGCCGCGTCACGACCTTCTGCTCGCTCCACCCGCCAAGGTGCAGGTGGTGGTGGTACGGCGCGCACCGGAACACACGCCTGCCACCGCTCGCCTTGTAATACCCCACCTGCACCACCACCGACCCGATCTCCGCCAGAAAAATGCCGCACATCAACAGCACCACGATCTCCTGACGGATCACCACCGCGATATACGCGATCAACCCGCCCAGCGCCAGCGACCCTGTGTCGCCCATGAAAACCTGCGCCGGCGAGCAGTTCCACCACAAAAAACCCAGACACGCCCCCAGCATCGCACCCGCCAGCACCGTCAGCTCGACACTGCCGGGGATGTGCGGCACCAGCAGCGTCTGCGCGTGCAGCTGCATCCCCGCCACGTACACCAATACCAGAAGCCCCAGCGACACGATCGACGTGATCCCCGTCGCCAGCCCGTCCATCCCGTCCGTCAGGTTCACCGCGTTGCTCATCCCCGCCACCATCAGCACCGCGATGACGATGAACACCACCCGCGGCAGATAGATCAGGCTCTCCGTCAGCGCATACCCCAGCGTCGGGTTGTTCGTGCGCTGAAACGGGAGCGTCAGCACGTGCGCAATGTCGCGCGAACCCGCCGGGCTGTCGCCGTGACCATAAATAAAGTACCCCACCAGCAGCCCCAGCCCCAGCTGAAACACCAGCTTTTCCCAGGCATACAGCCCCTGCCGCGACCCGGCCCCACGCGATGTCGCCGTCAGCTTCAGCCAGTCGTCAACCCCACCCAGCGCCGCCAGCCACAGCAGCACCACCAGTCCCACCAGCAGGTAGAAGTTGCCCAGGTCCGCCAGCAGCAGGCACGTCGCGACGATCGCGCCCACGATCAGCACGCCGCCCATCGTCGGGGTGTTGGCCTTGCCGGCCGAGTGCGCCTTCAGCGCGTCGGCGTCGGTCATGCCCGCGTCGCCGATCTTCATCCGCGTCAGCTGCGCGATCACCCGCCGACCGAAGACAACCACGACCAGAAACGACACCGCCGCCGCCGCCAACGCTCGAAACTGGATCTGGTACAGCACCTCGAACTGAAGCGCCGACAGCACGCGATGCACCACCGAGCCGAACCACTCGTCAGTGATATGCAGGTAGAACGAGTACATTTTTCAGGCGTCCGCCATCTCGACCGAGCCGCCCATCCGCTCGGCATCCGCGCGCAGCGCCGCCAGCACGCGCTCGACGCCGACCGCGCGCGAGCCCTTGAGCAGCACGGTGTCGCCCGCCTCGATCAGCGACGCCGCCGCCGCCGCACCCCTGCCGTCCAGGCTCTCGATCCAGACCACCCGGCCGTCGCCCCAGCGTTCGTGCAGCCGGGCCGCAGCCGCACGCATCAACGGTCCGACCAACACCGCCAGCGACGCCGATCCGTCATCCGCGAGCGCGTCGGCCACCTCGCGGTGACGCTCGGCCCGCTCGTGCCCGATCTCGAGCATGTCGCCCAGCACCACGACCTTCCGCCCCAATCCCTCAACCGCCCCCAGCGTCCGGATCGCCGCCAGCATCGAGTCCGGGTTCGCGTTGTACGCGTCGTTGATGACCCGCACACCGCCGACCGTGCACCGTTCGAGTCGCATCGCCGGCGGCTCGACCCGGGCCAATCCCGCCCCCGCGCCTTCCATATCGACGCCGAACCACCGCGCCACCGCCAGCGCCCCCGCCGCGTTGATCGCGTTGTGCCCGCCCAGCATCGCCAGCTTGAATGATCCGATCCCGTCGATCGTGAACGACACCCCAGCCGTGCCGTGCCTCACGCCCGTGACGCGAAAGTCCACCCCCTCGCGCTCCCCGAACGTGACCAGCGTCCCCGCACCGCTCGCGTACGCCAGCAGCTCCGGCACGTCGCCGTTGACGATCGCCGCGCCGCCCGAACCGACGTGCCCCAGCAGCGACCCCTTCTCCCGCGCCACACCCGCGACTGACCCGAACCCCTCCAGGTGCGCCCGCGCGATCGACGTAATGACCGCAACGTGCGGCCGAACGATCCGCGCCAGCCGCTCGATCTCGCCCGGGTGGTTCGACCCGAGCTCGCACACCAGGTAGTCGTCGCCCGGGCGCGCGTTGAGCAGCGTGAGCGGGACGCCCAGCGCGTTGTTGAAACTCTTGAACGACGCCGACCCGCGAAGCGACGACCCGAGCGCCGCGTCGATCATCCGCGTCGCCGTCGTCTTGCCGTTCGAGCCCGTGACCGCGACCACGCGCGTGCGCACGAATGTGTCCCGGTACGCCCGGGCCATCCCAACCAGCGCGTCGGCGACGTTCTCGACCACCAGCACGCCACATCCATTCCGCAACTGCGCCGCGTCAATGTCGCGCTCGACCACCGCGACCCACGCCCCCGCGTGCGCCGCCTGCCCCACGTGCCGATGCCCGTCCGTCCGCTCGCCGCCCAGGGCGAAGAAAATCTGCCCGGGCGCGATCGTGCGCGAGTCGATCGACGCCCCGACAGCGTCGCCCCCGCCCGCCGGCTCGACCAGCCATCGCCCATGAGCCGCCGACCGCACCCGCTCAGCCGTGAAAAAGCTCATGCGCCCGCCGTCCCGATCGTCGCGGCCCGCTCCATTGGCTCGAACCCGCGCTCGCGCAGTGCCGCCGCCGCAACTTCCGAATCGTCGAAACGCCGCCGCACCGTCGACCCACACCCGTCCGGCAGGATCTGGTAGTCCTCGTGCCCCTTGCCCGCGATGACGATGAGGTCGCCCTCGCGCGCCCGATCGATCGCCAGCCGGATCGCCGCAGCCCGGTCCGGCTCGATCAGCAGCGACTCGCCCAATGGCCGATCCATACCGCCACGCACCTGCGCGATGATCGCCGCAGGATCTTCCGTCCGCGGATTGTCCGAGGTCAGCACGACCACGTCCGCCAGCCGCGACGCCACCGCCCCCATCCGCGCCCGCTTGGTCCGGTCCCGATCGCCGCCGCACCCGAACACGACCCACAGCCGACCCTCGACCATCGGCCGCACCGCTGAGAGCACCTTCTCCAGCGCGTCGTCCGTGTGCGCATAATCGACGAACACCGCGATCGGATGGTCCGGGCGGCCGACGCGCTGCAGCCGACCCGGCGGCGGCTGCAACTGGCTCAGCACACCCGTCGGGTCCGACACGCCCGCCGCGTGACACGCCGCCACCGCCTCGAGCACGTTCATCGCGTTGTGCCGACCCGTGAACGAGACCGACACGTCCGCCCTTCCCCAGGGCCCGCGCAGGCTCAGCCGCGATCCGCCCAGCCCCATCTCAACGATCGTCGCCGAACACTCCGCCGCCGCCCCCTCAATCGTGCAGCGCACGATCGACGCCTTGCAATCGCGCACCATCCTCACGTGGCTGGGATCGTCCGCGTTGACGATCGCCGTGCCACCCGCCCCGAGCTGCTCGAACAACCGCGCCTTGGCCGACGCGTACGCCTCGCCCGTCCCATGATAATCCAGGTGGTCGCCCGAGAGGTTGGTGAAGACCGCCACGTCGAAGTCGATCGCCGCCGACCGCTTCTGCACTAGGGCGTGGCTGGACACCTCGATCACCGCCGCGGCCAGCCCGGCCTCGCGCATGACGCCCAGGGTTCGGCTCAATTCGATCGGCGGCGGCGTGGTCAGCGTTGCCGGCGCTTCCTGCACGCCGTCGTCCACGACGATCGTGCCCATGAGCCCGCACGGCACGCCCGCAGCGATCATCATCCGCTGGATCATCCACGCCACCGTGGTCTTGCCGTTGGTCCCGGTCACGCCGATGAGCGTCAGGTGGCGCGAGGGGCAGCCGAAGAACCGCTCGGCCACGACCGCCGTCGCCAGGGGCGCGTCCTCAGCCACGATCCAGGTCACGCCGGACACGGGCTCGATCGGCTCCTGGTCGCTCAGCACCGCGACGGCGCCGGCGTCGGCTGCGTCGGCCGCGTAACGCCGACCGTCCGTCACCTCGCCCTGCCGCGCCACGAACAACGACCCGGGCACGACGGTTCGGCTGTCCTCGGTCACGTCGCACACGCGCACGTCGAGCGGGCCGTGCACCGCACGCACGCTCAACCCTTCGATCAGCAAGCCCAGGTCCATGGCTCGGACACCTCAGCGCGAAAGTCCGCAACGATCCCGCGACCGCCCGGTGCCCCTTATCGACGCGAGCGCCCGATCCGACGGACTTTTCCCGCGTTCACCTCCTCTCGCGCCGGTCCGGCAGGATCAGCATCGCGTCGCCGTAGCTGTAAAACCGGTACCCCTCATCCATCGCCAGCGCGTACAACTCCCGGACGCGGGCGGGCCCGCCCTGGACCATCGCCGCCACCAGCGCCAGGAGCGTTGACCGCGGCAGGTGGAAGTTGGTGAGCAGCCCGTCCACGACCTGCCATCGGTAGCCCGGGGCGATCAGCAGCCTGGTCTGGATCCAGGGCGGCAACTCGCCCTCCATGTGTGGGGCGTAGGACTCGAGCGTGCGCACAGCCGTGGTCCCGACCGCGATGACGCGCCCGCCTCGGGTGCGGGTTTGACGGATGGCCCCGGCCGCGTCGCCGGTCATCGAACACCACTCGGCGTGCATGGGGTGCTCTTCGACGTGCTCGGTTTCGATCGGCTTGAACGTTGCGGCGCCGACGTGCAGGAGGGTGTCGGAGCGCTCGATTCCGCGTTGGACGAGCCGTGTGAGCAATTCCGGCGTGAAGTGCAGGCCGGCGGTCGGCGCGGCATTGATTTCGATCGTATAGGTGACGCCCGTCGGAGCGGCCACGTCGCTCCAGTCGAACCAACCGAAGAAGTCGACACCAGCGCCCACGACGGTCACGTCGCAGTCGATGTCAACCAGATCGGCTCGTCGCCGCTCGCCGCTGAGCGCGTCGTTGAAGAGCAGGCTAGAGAAGAACCATCCTCCTCCCCATAGAAGATGGCGATGAGTACGACTCCGACGACCGTGACAGTGACGGGTGGCGCTGGCGACGCGGACCCGATCACTCCACCGCGCGTCTATCACGCATGGTCACGGGTGTTTTTCATTGGGTGACAGTGTATTTGACAGGGAAATTGGAGGGGTACGAAAAGTGACGGGTGGCGCTGGCGACGTGAGCCCGACCACAAGCTTTTCCGGGTCGAGGGGCCACTCAATGTGTGCCGTTCTCTCGCACCCATCCAGCTGAGCGCTATCCGAGCAGATCGGGTGATATGCGTGCGAACGGGTGTGGACCCCGGGCCTTTGCTGGGGACCTTGGTCCTCGGTTCACATCGCGGCTCCGCCCGGCCGAAGCCGGTCGAGGTCACATTCTGCGGGACTCTCCGTCCCGGTTCTTCGACTATCCGAGCGCTGCCAGGAACACCCGAGAAATGAAGAGATACCCCTTCGGGTTGGGGTGGATGTTCGGGCTAGCGCCGGGCTTGGACGGGCACATGTCGGTAAGCGCGCAGATCATGTCGACGTTGTCGGGCACGCCGTTTCCGTCGGCGTCACCAAAGTTCTGGGTATCGAACGCAGTTTCTACGTCCGCCACCGTTACCCCAAAAGCGCCGTACACGGCTTCTAGGCCGTTGTTGTAGTCAGCAGTGAGCTGGTTGGTGATCGCTGCAAACACTTCGGGTGGCAGGCCCCCGGTACCGACGTCAGGGTTGACGATCGCAGCCAGGTTCGGGTTGTAATAAGTCATGCCGATGATCGGTCCGCTGTACACCGCGCGGATGTCGACCAGGATCGATTGCAGGTTGACCAGAGAGAAGCCGAGTCCGATCTCGATGCAAGTCGGGTTGATTCCGCAGCTGTTCAGCGTCCGTAGCGCGTCGTTGGCTCCCATGTCGATGGTTACCAACTCCACCCTTTCGCTGTCGAGCGTCGCCAGCGCGTCGCCGAGTTGGGTCCCGCTGGCATAGATGGGAAATGGACCGCTGTCGCTGCACACACTCGGGGTTGGTGCGTTCATGAAGGCGTTGCCGTCGGGCGGGTCGTCAGCGCCCAGCACGAACATCCCGGTCATCATGCTGTTTGAGGTCTCACCGGGGCATCCCAGCTTGACGTGCTCCAGCTGGCCACCGAAGTGCTTGCGGAGGCGTGGGTACAATCGATCGGTGAACGACTTATTGGTGAAAGGCTGGCTGATGCCGTCGACATCGGCGAGCGTTCCTGCCGAGAGTGACGTGCCCAGGCTCAGATAGATTGGCGGGTCTTCGCCGTTCTCGGCGCTGGCAACGCCAGGCACCAGCGGGATGGTCAAAAGCGTGGCGAGGAATACAAGCAACGATCGTTTTCTCATAGACTTCCTTCAAAGGGCGGCTATGAATCGACCCTACTCCTCGCCACGCTCCAGA
>JADFGU010000090.1 GCA_022567535.1 Planctomycetota bacterium
CGGCCCGGTCGGCCGACTCGGCGTCGTCGGCGTAGACGACCTGGATGTGGTTGGCGCGGTGGCGCGCCATCATCTGGTCGCGGCTGACGCCAAACGTCACCGCGTGCATGATCGGCCACTGCGGCGTTGTGCATTCGAGCCGGCGCCGGGTCTCGGCCTCGGGCAGCGCGATCGCCGCACACCGCCCGATGTCCATGTGCAGCCGATCGTCCTCGATGAAGATCCGCGACCAGACGACCTGGCCGGGCCTTGACACGCCGCTGATCGTGCCCCCACCGAGCCGGAAATAGATCGGCGGCTGGCGCACGCTTGTGGCCGAGGCGTACCCGTTCTCGAAATGCGTCGGCGGGACGGCTCCGGAAATCTCGAAGACCCAGACCCAAGTTTGCGGGCTCTGGGTGGGTCGGCTCTCTGAGCTGACATCGCGCTGCTCCTGATCGCTCATACGAGGCACGACCGGAAGGGAGTGCTCCCACCAGTCGCCCCAGCGCAGGTCGTGCAGCGTGTTGTCCGGCTGCATGCCCATGGCGCGCCAGACGCGGTGTGTGATCAGACCGTCCAGTCCCGCGCACTCGTCCACCTCGTTGAAATGCGTGATCGGCTCGCCCTGTCGAATAACCGCGCCGGCACGGGGCCCGCTGACCGCCTTGACCGGCGGGCGCAGCGAGCAGTTCAAGAGCCCCTCGGCGAGGTCGCTGGCCGGGCACAGGTCCCTGAGCCCCTGCTGGTACTGGATCCCGATGGCGTCGCACCCGAACGCGTCGGCGAGCCGGACCGCGGCGATGTACATCTTCAGCTGCTGGTGGATCTGGGCGTCGGTCAACTCGGTCGCCTCGTCGGCCCCGGTGTCGAAGCGCATCCCCTGCTCATCGAGCCACGCCTTGGTTTCAAGCGCCTCTTCGATCGGAACCTGCGTCATCGCGAAGTACAGGGCGGACTGGCTCAGGCGTTCCTTGAAGACGCCCGTCGGGTTGAGCAGGTGGTCGGGGATGATCGCGTTGAACATGCCCATGCACCCCTCGTCGAAGACGCCCATGATCGCCGGGCGGTGCTTCAATCCCGCGGCCAGCGCCTCGCCCAGCGCGCGTTCCGTGTCCGGCAGTGTGCGCAGGTCCAGGGCCCGGGCGTGCGACTGGTCGTGCTCGATCGTGCCGTCGCACATCCACGTCGCCAGCTGCTCGTGAAAGGCGCTGGAGGTGAAATCCTCGCCCCACAGGAACGCGTGCTTCACGCCCGCCTTGGCCAGCGACCCGCGCAGGTTCAGCGCCCCCACCAGCCCCGGCCACTTCCCGGACCAGTTCGCCAGCACGAGGATCGGTCCGCGGTGGCGCGTCAGCCCGATGAGCACGTGGTGCGAGTATTGCCAGGCGGCCTGGGCGACGACGAGCGGCGTGTCCGGGTGAATCTCGGCGAAGACCTCGCGGCCACGGGCCTGGGAATCGATGAAGCCGTGCGCGAGCTGACCTCGCTCGATCCGCTCGGCGTCGTGGCGCACGAGGTTCCAGCCAAGCTCCTCGAAGGCGGCGACGGCCTGCGCTTCCAGCTCCCGCTGCGCCGGCCAGCAGACCTCGTTGGCAGACTGGCGCAGGTCGCCGGACGCGATCAGGACAGCCGTCTTGGGTGGCGGCGGTTCCAGTTCCGGCAACTCCGGTGTTATGTATCTGGGCATGATCTCTCCGATGAATCCTTGAGCAGTGGATCGCGTCAGGCGAACCGTTCCTGGGCCAGCGCCGCGGCGAAGCGCCGGTATCGTTCGTAGCACGCCTCGTACGCGCTCGTCCACCGGGCATCGGGCTCGACGACGCGTCCCGGGCCCAGTGCGCTGCGCGCCCCGGCCATCGACTCGACCGCCTCGCCCGGGTCGTCGAACCCGCCGCCGTCGCTCCCGGCCGCGAGCGCCGCCAGGATCGCCGCGCCCTGGGCCGATCCGTGCGCCGCGGGGTGGATCACCACCGGCGAGCCCAGCGCCGAGGCGACGATGCGCATGAACAGCTCGCTCTTGCGCGGCAGCCCGCCCGTGGCGACGAATGAGTCCACCGGCACGCCGCCGTCGCGCAGCGTGTCCACGATCCATCGCAGGCCCATCGCCGAGGCTTCCAGCGTCGCGCGGTACAGGTGCCCCGGGCCGTGGTCCAGCGACAGCCCACAGAACGCCCCGCGGAGCGAGCCGTCCATGATCGGGGTTCGGCAGCCGTTGAACCAGTCCAGGCAGAGCACGCCGTCACTCCCCGGGGCGATCTCGCTCGCCGCGCGCTCGAGGGATTGGAAGTCGCCGCCGGTGAGTCTGCGCGCCAGGTCGAACGCGTCGCCCATGGCGGCCTGACCGGTCTCGTACCCGACGAAACCGGGCAGGATCCCGTCCGGGACGATGCCCGCGACGCCGGCGACAGGCCGATCGACCTCGGACAGCAGCATATCGCACCCGCTCGTGCCCATGACCATGACCAGGGTTCCCGCCCGGCCGACGCCCGCGCCCGGGACGCCGGCGTGCGCGTCGATGATCGCTGCGCTGACGGGTATGCCCGCATCAAGACCGAGGCGTTCAGCCATCGCCGGGCACAGCGCCCCGGCAACCCGCCCCGGCGCGACGAAAACGCCCGGCAGTTTTTCAGCGACCGTGAGCGCCAGTTCCGGATGAACCGCGTCGAGATAGTCTGCACCCGGATAGCCCGTGCTCTCTGACCAGAGCGCCTTGTACCCGGCCTGGCAGGTCGAGCGAGTCAGCCGATCGGGCGAGACATCGCCGCCGGCGCTTCGAGCCCCGACAAGCTGCCAGACGAACCAGTCGCCCGCTTCGAGCCAGACCTGGGCAGCGTCCGCAACCGCGGGTGAGGCCTGGATGACCTCGAGCACTTTGGGCAAGAGCCATTCGAGCCCGATCACACCGCCGTAGCGTTGAAGCCACCGCTCGCCCCTGGCGCGCGCGATCTCGTTCATCCGCGCGGTCTGTCCGACCGCCCCGTGATGCTTCCAGAGTTTCGGCCACGCGTGCGGATCCGAACAGAGCCCCTCGTGCAAGCGAGGGGTCCTCTCTTCAAGCGCACACAACCGTTCCAGACACACCGGCGTGCCGTCCGCACGGCATGGCAGCATGGTGCAGCTTGTGAAATCCACAGCGATCGCCGCGACCGATCCGGCGGGGATCCGTGACGAGACGTCACGGCTCGCCTTTGACGCCGACTCGATCCAATCGTGAGGATGTTGCAGCGCGAACGAGGTGGGCAGCGGGTGCTCGAACAGTTCCTTGGCGGCGGTTGAGCCGGGCACAATCTGCCCGTGCCGATACGGCTGGACCGCCGACGCGATGGTCCGCCCCCGCGCGTCGGCGGCGACGACCCGGACCGATTCGGTCCCGAAATCGAGCCCGACAAAGATTCTCGCGTCCGAGCCGGCCATGATCCGTCGCCCTCACACCGCGTTCGCGGGCGGATACCTTATCCGGCAAGACGCAACCGCATCGAGACCCGCGCAGCCCGATCGTGCGCCTCCCGCGAAGGCGTGCCCCGTGCCGGGATCCGCGCAAGACTGAAGGTGGCCCGCTCCGCGGCGGTATGAGGCCTGTGAACAGCGTCCCGGAATTCTCCGATATCACCTCGGGACCATGCCCGCTCAAGCACAGATATTAGGTATACAACAGGGATTCGGTCGCGGCAGCCCCGGTGCCCGTATACCGTGTATCCAGGTCGGGCGTGCTTGCCGGCCCGGGGCTGCGGTGCCGGCGGGCCGATCGTCGTCTCGTCCCTGAGCCTCGCTGAATCGACCCGGAGTCTCGATCATGAATCGTTCACTCGCAACCGCAGCCTTCGCGTGTGCCATAGCGCTGGGCCAGACCGACGCGCTCGCGCAGACGCCGCTGGACGGCGCGCCCGACTTTCGCAGCACGGTCCAGCACGCCAAGGACAAGGTCTTCCCCGCCGTCGTCTACATCAAGGTTCTGATCGAGTCCACCGAGGGGGGCGAACGGCAGACGTTCGAGGCCTCGGGCAGCGGCGCCATCATCTCGCCGGACGGCAAGGTCGTGACCAACTGGCACGTCATCGACAAGGCGGTCGAGGTGCGCTGCCTGCTGACCGACGGCCGACACTGGAACGCCCGCGTCATCGGCTCGGACCAGGACACGGATCTGGCCCTGCTCCAGCTCGAGTTGGACGAGTCGGCCGGACCACTCCCGTACGCGCGCTTCGGCGACTCCACCACGCTGCAGGAGGGCGACTTCGTGATGGCCATGGGTGCGCCCTGGGGGCTCAATCGTTCCGTCTCCATCGGCATCATCTCCTGCACGCGCAGATTCCTGGAAGAGGTCAGCGAGTACAGCCTGTATCTGCAGACCGACGCGGCCATCAACCCGGGCAACTCGGGCGGCCCCTTGGTCAACACGCTGGGCGAGATCGTGGGCATCAATTCGCGTGGCATGGGCGGCATGGCCGACAACATGGGCTTCGCCATACCCAGCGAAACCGTCGTCCTGCTCATCGACCAGCTCGAACAGTTCGGCAAGGTCAACTGGAGCTGGACCGGGCTCCAGCTGCAGCCGCTCAGGGACTTCAACAAGAACATGTATTTCGACGCCGACAACGGCGTGATCGTGGCCGAGACCGACCCGGAGAGCCCCGCACGACAGGCCGGCATCCAACAGCGCGACCGCATCATCAGTGTCAACGGCCACACACTCGACGCCATCACCGCCGAGGATCTCCCCGCCGTGCGCCGCTTCATCGGGCTGCTCCCCAAGCACGAGCCCGCCGAGTTCGTCGTCGAGCGGGCCGGTGAGACCATCACCATTGAGATCACGCCGCGCGAGAAGGGAGACGTCGAGGGCGACGAGCTGGCGCTCGAACGCTGGGACCTGTCCGTCAAGGAGATCAACCAGTTCGACAATCCGGCTCTGTACTTCCACCGCACGTCGGGGGTGTTCATCTACGGGCTGAAGTGGCCGGGCAACGCCGGGAGCGCCCAGTTTCGACAGAACGACATCATCCTCAAGATTGACGGCAAGGACGTCGCGACGCTCGACGACGTGGCGGCCATCCACAAACAGTCTCTGGAAAACATCGACCGGAAGAACAAGATCGTCTTCGTGATGCTCCGCGGCGGGCTGATGCGCCACCTGGTGCTCGACTTTGCGCGCGATTACGAGCGGAGATGAGTCTGGACTCCATGCCCCGAGGAGGAAGCCCCGTGAATCAACCGCTGCTCGCCGCTGCGTGCATCTCTGCCGCCGTCGCCCACTCGTGGGCACAGGAACAGGCCGACCCCGAGGCGCTGGCCATCCACGCCGCCCTGGCCGAGAGTGTCTCCGCGTCGCTCGTGAAGGTGCGGTACACGCTGCACTACGACAAGGGCCAGCCGCCGCCCCACGAGGAGTCACTGCGCATGGAGTTCCCGCACGAGGAGCCGGGCTTTCTCCTCGAGGGCGGGATCGTCTGCACCGAGGACATCATGATCCATCCGCGATTCATCGAGCGGATCGAGGTCGCGTTCGGCGATCAGGTCGTTGACGCCGAGGCGATCTCGTACGGCGTGCGGCAGGACGGCGTGCTGCTGCGGCTGAGCAGGCCGCTGACCGGCGCCCGGCCGCTGCGGTTCGTCGCTGCTGAGGAGGGGCCTTATCACGCCGTGCAGTACGTCAACACGGGCCAGTGGCACGCGCATGTCGCGGCGCTGGCCTCGACCGTGCATCGACGGGCCGACCAGACGCCCTTCATTTCCGTCCCGACCCAGACGCTGATCCTGACGGAGCGCGGCGAGGCGGTCGGGCTGACCATGACCGGCGAGCTGCCCACCGACGGGTCGTGGAAGGGCTCGCCAACCGACTGGGAGATGATCTCCGTCGGGGAGTACGAGGCCCTGTCCTCGCGTATTGCTGATCTGGCCGAGAATATCGTCCCGCTCGCCATCGTCAACTTCCGAAGCCCCCGCGCGCAGAGTGCAGCCATGTTCAGGTTCGGCGCGGACGAGGATTCGGACGTGACGGAGTGGACCGGCGCAGCCGTCGTCATCGACGCCACCCACGCCATCGTGCTCGGCAAGTTCAAGCCCCGCACCACCGCGCGCATGGAGCGCATCCGCGTGTTCCTGCCCGGCCAGGGTGCGGTCGAGGCATCGTTCGTCGGCTCGCTCAAGGACTGGGGCGCATTCGTGGTTGAGCTGTCCAGCCCGGTGAGCCTCTTCGCCGAGCCCGGCCCCGAGACCATCACGCACCAACGCGACCGTCTCCAGATCGTCGCCGAGATCACCGTTCAGGGCGAGAACCGCGTCCAGTACGTCGGTCGCGAGTGGATGCGCGGTTTCTCCCGCGGGTGGCGCGGCATGCTCTTTCCCGAGCACTGGTCGGTCAACCCGTACGGGCCGGACCAGTCCGGCGTCAAGCGGTTCTTCTTCGACACGCAGGGCCGACTCGTCGCCATTCCCATCGAGCGCCGGGAGAAAGTCACGGTCGAGGAACGGTGGGGCGGCTGGGTCGTGCTTTCGCCCGCACCGTACATCCTCGACGCCGCGGCCCGAGGCGACGACGCGTTCGATCCCGACAACAGACCGCTGGGCGAGGACCAGGAGAACCGTCTGGCGTGGCTGGGCGTCGAGCTGCAGGGGCTCGACAGAGAACTAGCCCGTCTCAACGGCGTCTCGGACCGCACGCAGGACGGCTCGATCGGCGCCATCGTCACCTACGTCTACACCGGCTCGCCCGCCGAGCACATGGGCCTCGACATGGGCGACATCCTCCTGCGCGTCCACGCCGACGGGCAGCCACGCCCGCTCGAAGTCCGCGTCGAATTCGACTTCGGCTGGATGGAGGCATACTGGGAGAACATTGAGCAGGTCAGCCCGCGAGCCTTCGATCAGATCCCCACGCCCTGGCCCAATGTTGACAACACCTTCAACCAATCACTCACAAACCTCGGCTTCGGGGCGTCGGCCCGACTTGAGGTCTTCCGCAGCGGCGAAATGTTCTCCACACCATTCACTGTGACGCAGGGCCCCGACCACTACAACGCCGCGGCACGCTTCGAGTCCGAGTCGCTCGGCATGGACGTGCGGGACATGACCTTCGAGGTCCGTCGGTACTTCCAGCTCACCGAAGAGGACGCGGGCGTCATCGTCTCCAAGCTCGAACCGGGCGAAAAAGCCGCAGTCGCCGGGCTCAAACCCTACGAGATCATCATCGCTGTCAACGACCAGCCCGTCACCAGCGTCGATCAGTTCGAGACACTCATCGCGGACCAGCCAGAGCTGCGCTTCTCGGTCAAACGCCGCGACAAGGGTCGGGTCGTCAAGATCACGATGAACTGAGCTTTCGCACTCAAGATCCTGGCGTCCCCCCGTACGAGCCGCGACTGGGAAGGAGCGGTTCTGCGCGGTGCGGGGAGCGCCGGGAACGCTCCCTTCCGGTCGCGTCTCGTTATGGGAGCGCGCGTCCAAGGCGCAGTTCCTGGGCGTGCGTACAAGCCGCGACTGGGAAGGAGCGGTTCTGCTAACCCTTCGCCGCAGCCCCGACCGTTACGTTGACCGCCACGTAGCTCGGCTTGACCCGAGCCTCGAACTCGGCGCGGTACTTGTTCATGATCGTCCTGATCGCCCAGTTGTTGCCGTCCGCCAGGCCGCAGATCGTCGTGCCCGACATCGTGCCCATGCTCGTGGCGATTTCGAGCGCCAGGTCGAGGTCGGTGGTCCTGGCGTCGCCCTGCTCGATGCGGCACATGAGCTGGTACAGCCATCCGCTGCCCTCGCGGCAGGGCGTGCACTGCCCGCAGCTCTCGTGCTTGAAGAACCGCGCGATGTTGCGAGCCACCGCGACCATGTCCGTGTCCTCGTCGAACACGGTCGGGCACGCCGTGCCCAGGCCGAGCACGTTGTACTTTGTGCCGATGTCGAAGTCGAGCTCGGCGTCGAACTGGTCGGGGCCGAGGATTCCGGTGCTGATGCCGCCCGCGATCGCGCCCTTGTACCTCTTGCCGCCGCGCATCCCGCCGCAGTATTCCTCGACGAGCGTGCGCAGCGGGATGCCCAGCTCGCACTCGTAGCACCCCGGCCGTTCGACATGCCCGCTGACGCCCATGAGCTTGGTGCCGTAGCTCGGAGGCCCGCCGATCGTGCTCTCGCACCCCTGCTGCATGAACGCCTCAGCCCCCTCGTCCATGATGAACGGCAGGTGGGCGAGCGTCTCGACGTTGTTGACGATGGTGGGCTTGCCGAACAGCCCCTTGACGGCGGGGAAGGGCGGCTTGACGCGTGGCCAGCCCCGCTTGCCCTCGAGCGCCTCGAGCAATCCCGTCTCCTCGCCGCAGATGTACGCGCCCGCGCCCCGATGGACGTAGCACTCGACCGCCCAGGGCTTGCCCATGCCGGTGATCGTGCCTTCGAGCAACCCCTGATCGCCGAAGACCTTGTGCTCGTACGCCTCCTTGAGCGCCGCTTCGAGCACACGGGTCTGGAGGTAATACTCGCCGCGGATGAAGACGTACGCAATCGAGATGCGGCAGGCGTAGCAGCAAATCGCGATCCCCTCGAGCATCAGGTGCGGGTCGAAGTCGAGCAACAGCCGATCCTTGAACGTGCCCGGCTCGGATTCGTCGGCGTTGACAGCGAGATACCGCTGCCCGATGGCGCTCACGTCGCCCTCGTGCCCGTCTTTGACTTTCGGCAGGAACGTCCACTTGAGCCCGCACGGGAACCCCGCCCCGCCCCGCCCGCGGACGATCGATTTCTTGACCTCGTCTGTGACCTCGCCGGGCTTCAAGGCAAGGGCCT
>JADFGU010000091.1 GCA_022567535.1 Planctomycetota bacterium
GCGGACCCGCTCGGAGGTCAAGTTGACTTGTCCCGCGTCGCGGTCTACATCACGAAAAGCCGTGCCGAATCGGCCGCGACGCCCGCGGCCCTGGCGACCGACGCGCGGTACTTTCCGCCTCCGTGGAGGCCCGCTGATGCCCGCTCAGGACCGGCCGCTGTCCCCGCACCTGCAGGTGTATCGGCCACAGTTGACCTCGGTGCTCTCGATCGTCCACCGCCTGACCGGGGTGGCCCTGGCGTTCGGCACGCTGCTGCTGGTCTACTGGCTGGTCGCGGTCGCCTCCGGCGCGGCGGCCTATGACACCGCCCAGGGGCTGATCGGCTCGGTCCTCGGCCGGTTGCTGCTGTTCGGCTGGTCCCTGGCGCTGTTCTATCACCTGTGCAACGGCATCCGGCATCTGTTCTGGGACGCGGGATTTCTACTCGAGCTGCCGGCGGTGACCCGCTCCGGCTGGGCGGTGGTCGTCGCGACGCTGGCGCTCACCCTGATCAGTTGGGTTGCCGGCTACGCCGCCATGGGGAGCCTCTAGGCATGTCGATGCGTTCGCCGCTGGGGCGCGTGCGCGGCCTCGGCTCGGCCCGGGAGGGCGTCGGCCATTGGTGGGCCCAGCGCATGACCGCGCTCGCGCTGGTGCCGCTGGCGCTGTGGTTCGTGGCCGCCCTGGTCGCACTCACCGGCGCCGATCATGCGAGCGCGCGCGATTGGATTGGCGCGCCGGTGCCGGCCAGCCTCTTGGTGCTGCTGATCGTCGCGACCTTCTATCACGGCGCGCTCGGCCTTCAACTGGAGCATCTGCTCGCGCCGACCCGGGCGCGGGCGCTGCCAGTACTGAATGGACACGCCGCCGGTCAGGATGACCATGCTCTCGTCCTTGCCGGCCTGGTAGACCGGCGCGTCGCCGGGTGCGAATGCGAAGATGCCGGTCTCGGCGAACACCGGCTGGGCCCTGGGCGCGTGCGGGAGCTGTGCGTACAGGCTGGCGAGCTCGGAGGGGCGTGGTCCGATCGTCGGCTGGGTCGGTTCGTGGGGCTGGTATTGCGTCGGCCCCTGCCCGGCGACGAACGCGCCGGGGCTGAGCAGGCTGCGCAGGTAGGCGGCGAGCGTGCGCTCGCCCTCGGCGACGAAGGCGTCGTCGGGTCTGCCTTGCTCGAGCAGGTCATACGCCAGCAGCACGCCCTGCTCGGGCCGGATCACGCCCTCGACCGGGAGGCGGTCGGCCCAGACGCCGAGTGTGTAGTCGGCGTCGGGCGTGCTGACGCGATCGAAGTAGACGAAGAGCTGGTAGGTCGCCCGGTCCGATGCCGCGGCGGGGCGTTTTTCGAGCCAGACATTGGCCCGCTCGGCCGTGAGCGTGTAGCGCCCAAGCCGGGCGACGACGCTCCCTTCCAGCAGCAGGCGGATGGTCTGGTTCCCGTTCGCCGCCTCGTTCCACGTGGTGACTTTCGCGGCCTCGAACGAGATTGGGCCGTCGATCGGGTCCAGCGGGAGGCGCACGCCGGCGAACGTCCGGCCGTCGGGCGCCAGACGGTCGAGTATCCGGTCGCGGGGGGTCTCCTGCGCCCGCGCACAGGGGAGCGCCGCCATCGGGCCTGCCGCGAGCACCGCTGAGATTGCCAGTCGCATCCGTACCCGGCTGAACGGCACCAAGTCTCCCTTCGTGAGCACGAGATGCTACCGGCCCTGGGCGTGGGCAACAACCGGGGCGAGGCGGCTCTGACCATACCGGGACTCGGCTCGTTCTGTGCGAGCCCCCCTTGCCTCGCGGCGTGGTCCCCATCGACGGCCCAATCGCGTACACTCCGGCCATGACGCCCGACGAGGCCAGAAGTCTGATGGAGCGGTGGACGCAGAGCCCGGCCCTGCGCGTGCACATGGAGTCGGTGGCCGCGTGCATGGAGGCGTACGCACGCACGCTCGAGCCCGAGCAGGCTGACCGATGGGTCGTGTGCGGCCTGCTGCACGACTTCGACTACGAGAAGCACCCGACCCGGGAGGAGCACCCGTTCGTGGGGGTGGCTGAGCTGGAGAAGCTCGGGGTTGACGACGAGATCCGCACGGCGATCCTCGGGCACGCCGATTACAGCGGCACGCCGCGCGAATCGTCGATGGCCAGGGCTCTGTTCGCCGTGGACGAGCTGGCCGGCTTCATCATCGCCTGCACCAAGGTGCGTCCGGACGGCATCGCCGGCCTGCAGCCCAAGAGCGTGAAGAAGAAACTCAAGGACAAGTCGTTCGCCGCCGCCGTCAGCCGCGAGGACATCGCCACCGGCATCGCCGGGATCGGCGCCGACCAGACCGAGCACATCCAGACGTGCATCGACGCGATCCGTGGTGCGGCCGATCGACTGGGCGTGTGAATGCACCGGCTCGCGAGAGAGGGAGAAACAGTATGAATGTCGTCCGATCGAACGCATCGCGCTTTGGCATCATCGCGGCGTTGGCCGTTGTCTGTCCCGCCGTATCGGTCGTGGCGCAGGCCGATTCGGTGGCCGTCGAGTACACCATCGGACTGCATGAGCCGCAGACCCAGTACGTCGAGATGACGGCGACGTTTCACGATCTGAGCGGCGGCGTGCTGGACGTGCACCTGCCGACGTGGCGGCCGGGACGGTACGTCATTCTCGACTTCGCCGGCACGATCACGGGTGTGAGCGCCGAATCGGGCGACGGCTCGACGCTTGTGATCGAGAAGACCGCCAAGTCGAGCTGGCGTGTCGATCTGGCCGGCTCGACCCAGGCCACCATCCGCTACCGCGTCTACGCGAACTCGCTGGGTGATCGCACCCGGCACGTGGACGACTCGCACGCCTTTCTCGACGGTTCGGCCGTGTTCCTCTATTCCGACGGCGCACGCGCACAGCCCGCTCGCGTGGTGGTCGAAGCGCCGAGCGGCTGGGCGGTCGCCACCGGGCTCGAGGCGGCGCCGGATGCTGAGAACACATTTCTTGCGCCGAACTACGACATTCTCATCGATTCACCGTTCGAGATCGGACGCCACGAGTTGATCACGTTCGACGTTGACGGCGTGGCGCACGAGATCGCGGTGTGGGGGGAGGCGTCCTACAGCCCCGAGAGGTTCAAGGCGGATTTCGCCGCCATCATCGCGGCGCAGCGCGATGTCTTCGGCGAGATGCCGTACGACAGATTTGTGTTCCTGCTGCACATCGCGCCGGGGCTTGGGGGCGGGACCGAACACTACAACTCGACAATCATGCAGACCTCGCCGGACCGGTTCGACTCCGACGATTCGTACCGCCGGTTCCTCGGCCTGGTCTCGCACGAGATGTTCCACACGTGGAACGTCAAGCGGCTGCGGCCGGCGGGGCTCAATCCGTACGACTACCTCGGCGAGAACTACACGACGCTGCTGTGGGTCTCGGAGGGCACGACCAGCTACTACGGCGCCCTCACGCTCGCCAGGACCGGGATCACGAAGCCCGACGCGTACCTGAAATCGCTGGCCGGTTCGATCGGCGCGATGGAGAGACACGTTGGCGCCACCATCCAGAGCCTGGAGGAATCGAGCTTCGACGCATGGGTCAAGTTCAACCGATCGACGCCGGACAGCGCCAACACGACCGTCTCGTTCTACAGCAAGGGCTCGCTGGTGAGCCTGCTGCTGGACATGGAGCTGCGCGGACGGACGAGCAACCGTGCCACGCTCGACACGGTCATGCGCGAGCTGTACGAGCGGTTCCCGCTCGATGGGCCCGGGTTCACGCCGGCAGACCTGCTCGGGACAGTGGAACGCTTGAGCGGCACGAGCTTTGGGCGCTTCTTCGAGAAGTACGTCCGCGGCACGGAACCGCTGCCCATGGCGGAGGCGCTGATAGTTGCGGGGCTTGAACTCAAACGCGATGCGGGCGAGGACAAGCCTTACGTCGGTTTTTCAGTCTCGGGGGCCGACACGGGGGTCGTCAGCAGGATCCGCGCCGACGGCCCGGCGTACGAGGCCGGGCTCAACGTCGGCGACGAGATCGTCGCCTTCAACGGCGATCGGATGCGCGGCTCGAACCTCGACGCGATGGTCAAGAAGATCAAGCCCGGAGACACGATCGCGCTTCTTCTGTTTCGTCGAGACGAGCTGCGCGAGATTTCATTCGTCGCCGGCGCGCGAAACGATGCGCCCGTCACGCTCACGCGGGTGGCGAACCCGACAGAGGCACAGGTGGCAGTGTACGAATCCTGGCTCAGGCAGCCGTGGCCGGATGATGGGGACGAGGCTCCCCCAGACGCGGCTGAGATTGACGCTTTGGTCAACGACTGGCACCGGGCCGCGGCCGAGGCCGATCTCGACGCCTACTTCGGCGCGATCGCCGAGGATGGAGTCTACCTGGGGAGCGACGACTGGGAGCGCTGGCCTCGCGATGAGTTCCTCGACTTCGCGAAGCCGCACTTCGACGATGGAAAGGGCTGGACGTTTCTGCCCCGCGCGCGTGTCGTGGCGTTTGCGGCGGACGGTCGCACAGCCTGGTTCGATGAGAAGCTCGACTCGGAGCACATGGGGCTCTGTCGGGGCACGGGCGTGCTGCAGCGGCGCGACGGCCGGTGGAAGATCGTCCACTACAGCCTCACGATCACCATTCCCAACGACCTTATGGCCGAGGTCAAGCAGCGGATCGACGAGCACAAGGCCGAGCCGGGTGATTCGGACGGGGGCACGGATCAGAGCCCTGATGTGTAGCCGAGCGGACGTACAGGCGTCGTATTGTCGTCGTCGCACCGAGCCCTTCAACCGTGTATGCTTGGCCCGACCGTCCCATCCCCGGGCTAAGCCGCGTCGGTCGTTCGACGTGAAACACCACACACGAGAGACCGACGCGCATGGCAAAGCACAACTACCGGACAACGCCCGACCCGACCAACACGCGGATGCCGGGCGGGATTCCCTACATCATCGGCAACGAATTGGCCGAGCGGTTTTCGTTCTACGGCATGAAGGGGATCCTGGTCGTGTTCATGACCAAGCACCTGCTGGATTCGGCGGGTCGGCCGGACGTGATGGATCAGGAACAGGCCCTGGCGACGTACCACCTGTTCACGGCGGGGGCGTACTTCTTCCCGATCATCGGGGCCATGATCTCCGACATTCTGCTGGGCAAGTACAGAACCATCCTGTTCCTCAGCCTGATGTACTGCGTCGGTCACGCGTGTCTGGCGATGATGGACGCCGCCGGCCCGATGCTGGGCATGGGCATGCGTCCGTGGATGTTCGCGGGGCTGTTGTTTATCGCAATGGGGGCCGGCGCCATCAAGCCGTGCGTGAGTGCGCACGTGGGCGACCAGTTCGGCACGGGCAACAAACACCTGCTCACGCAAATATTCAACTGGTTCTATTTCTCGATCAACCTGGGGGCTGCTGCGAGCACGCTGCTCACGCCGGTCCTCCTGGTCAAGGTCGGTCCGTGGGCGGCCTTTGGGTTGCCGGGCGTGCTGATGGCGATTGCGACGTTCGCGTTCTGGCTCGGGCGGAACAAGTTCATCCACATTCAGCCCGCCGGGCTCAAGAACTTCAAGAAAGAGACATTCAGCCCGGAGGGGTTGCGAGCACTCAAGTGTCTTGCACCGTTGTTTCTGATCTTTGTGCCGATGTTCTGGGCGCTGTTTGACCAGACCGGTGGGGCGTGGGTGCTGCAGGCTGAGAGCATGAACCGTGATTTCATGGGTGTGACGTGGCTTCAGAGCCAGATTCAGGCGATCAACCCGATTCTCATCCTGACGCTCATCCCGGTGTTTACCTACCTTGTGTACCCCTTCATGCGCAGGTTCTTCGCACCCACGCCGCTGCGAAAAATCGGGATCGGGCTGGGCATCACTGCGCTGGCGTTTGGCATCTCGGCCCTGATCGAGACCCGGATCTCGGGCGGACGGGTCGAGTCAATCTCGAGCACCTCGTCCGTGAGTGTTTGGAGCAACGCGGGGATCATCGACGGCCCTGCCGACGGGTACGGGTGGACGTCCGAGCAGATCGACTGGAATGACCCGGATCAACACCCCGAGATTGTGCTCAGACTGCGCGAGCGCCAGACGTGGACGATCGACAGCGTGGAACTCAACCCGTACGCCCTGGCCGGCCCGCTGGCGCCGGTCAAGAAGGTGATCGAAGGCGAAGAGGGCTACGACAAGTACGTCGCTTTCAAGGACGAAAAAGCACGGCGCAAGGGACTGTCCAGGGACGAACGTAGGGCATTGGAAGACGCGCCCGATATTGCGGGAATGGCACGATCGGTCACGGTGTACATTCACCCGCCCGGCGAAGTGGAAGAAGTGACCAAGGCCGACGATGACGGTAAGGAGACAATCAGCATCGAGTTGGTCTGGATCGAAGTCGGTGTGATCGAACTGCTGCCCGAAGACCGGCGTCAACGGTTGAGCTTCGATCCGGTGGACGCGACCAAGGTCAAGCTTGTCATCACCGCGGCGGGTGGTGACACCATCGCCAAACTGGGCGAGGTGCGCGTGCTCGCGACCGGTACAGGCTCGGAACTTGCCCTGAAGGACAACGTGTGGCCCGACGTTGCGGGCGCTGGATTCAAGCCGAGCATCGGCTGGCAGTTCATCGCCTATCTAGTGATCACCTCGGCTGAGATCATGGTCTCGATCGTGTGTCTGGAGTTCGCCTACACCCAGTCGCCGCCGAAGATGAAAAGTTTCATCATGGGCGTCTACTTCATGGGCGTGGCGCTTGGAAACATCTTTGTTTCGGGCGTGAACTTCGTTCTGGGCCTCCTCAAAGACCCGGAGGGCAACACGCCTCTGGACGGTGCGTTGTACTACTGGGCCTTCGCCGGGCTGATGCTCGCGACGTTTGTCGCGTACGTCTTCTTCGCCAAGTATTTTTATAAGGGCAAGACGTATATCCAGGGCGAAAACGCGTCGGTGACGCAGGCCGAAACCATCGCCGAGGGCAGCGATCTGACGTAAGCACGGCCTGAAGCAAGCGAGACGCTCGAGCTACACAGTGACAGGGCACGCGCCGGCTGAGGCGCGGGCTGGGATGATCGAGCAGTCTCGACCGCAGCGTTGGCGGTAGCCGACTGCAATCGTCTCAGTGGCGGAGGCGCACTTGCTCGGCTCGATGAGCGCGATCGCGCAGCC
Source organism: Planctomycetota bacterium (assembly GCA_022567535.1). GTDB lineage: Bacteria > Planctomycetota > Phycisphaerae > Phycisphaerales > UBA1924 > JADFGU01. The sequence goes on from JADFGU010000091.1 coordinate 7,102, forward strand.
GCCGAACCCGGCGCCGGTCATACGCGCGCCGTAAACCCCTTCGCACGCGGACGCGAACTCGACGAGTGTGTCGAGTTCTTGGCACGAAACGCTCATATCGTCGCGAAGTGAGGCGTGGGACTGAGACATGAGCCTTCCGAACTCGGCGAGATCGCCAGACCGCAGCGCGTTGGCGGCCGCCACCGTCCGCTGGTTTTCAGTGACCACATGGCGGGCGCAGCGACGTTCAACCTCGGAGAGCGCCGTAGCCGCCGCGTCGATCCTCGCAATCGTCACATCGCGCAGCGACTTGACTCCGAGCACCCGGACTGCTCTCTCACAGGCCGCCCGTCTCCGGGCATATTCACCGGCCGCGAGCGCGTGCCTCACGTTGGTGTTGAACACGACGAGCGCAGCGTCGCTTTCGCTGGGCATCGGGACGTGCTCGATGGTCAAATCCCGGCAGTCGATGAGCAGGGCGTGTCCCTGACGCGACATGATCGCCGCCATCTGGTCCATCACGCCGCAGGGCACGCCCGCCCATGCTTGCTCGGCCCTCTGGCAGAGCAGCGCCTTGTCCACCGCCGAGAGCGTCCGGCCGCACATCGATTCAAGAACGGTTGCCGTCGCCACCCCGAGTGCGGCCGAACTGGAGAGCCCTCCGCCGAGCGGCACATCGGAGGCCACGCACAGCTCGATCGGCGGCGGATTCCACCCCAGCTTGATCAACTCCGCCGCGACGCCGGCCACATAGCGCGCCCAGCTCCCGCCCGGCAGTTGATCCGGCTCTGCGTGCGGATCGAACTCGACGGTCTCACCGAGATCCGCAGAATGGACGCGCCAGCCCGGACGCACCTCATTTGTCTTACCCACTGCGGCGCACCGCAGGTCGATGGCGATGGGCAGCACATACCCGCCGGTGTAGTCCGTGTGCTCGCCGATGAGGTTGACCCGTCCGGGCGCCGACGCCGCGTGTGTCACCCGTGTGCCGAAGACGCGCGAGAACGCCTCGCGCGCACGCTCGACACAGGCGTTGTGCGTGCTCATCCCGCGCCGCTCAACGACGTGTACTTCGAGAGCACCATCCCGACCTGTGTGATCGCCACGAGCGCCAGGTGTGCTATAGACACGATCAGCAGGTGATCGCGTTTGAACCGGAACAGCCAGGCCACGACTGCCACGTACGTCGCCGCCCCGGCCAGCAGCTCGACCGTGTTGGTCTTGATGTTCATGTCGAGGTGCGCCACGAGCATGAAGGCGGACACGGCGACGAACATTCTGGCCGCGGCCTTGTCCAGCCGTCCGACCTTCATGTGCACGAGCAGGGCCGAGACGATCACCGCGACCACGCCGGTGCCGGTGTGCACCGCGATTTTGTAGAGGGACAGCACGGACCTGAGCACCTCGTGGCTGTCCTCGTTGACATAGGTCACGACAATCGCCGCGGCCGTCAGCACGCCACCGAAGATCATCATCATCCTCGGCGGATCCCACGCCGGCTTGACGAACACGACGGGCTGACCGGGCGCGTCGAGCGGCTCGATGGGGATGGGCGGTTCCTTGTGCTCGACTGCCTTAGGCTGGTCCGCCAGCACCCGCTCGACCTCAGGGTCGTGCTCGAGATCCGCGT
>JADFGU010000092.1 GCA_022567535.1 Planctomycetota bacterium
CGTGGCGGAGCCCGTGGATGACGATCGGCCCGGTCTGCCGACCGGCCGACATCACCCCCAGGCTGCGTCCGCCGCCGCCACAGCCCGTCAGCGGCACGCCGGTGAGACAGAGGACCAGGCCGATCGCTCGGCACGACAGGTGAGGATTGAGTGTCATGGTGCGGGTACTTTGCAGCAGTGAAGGACAATCGGCAAGTCCGGCCGCCGACATCACCCCCAGAGGGCGATCGCCAGCGACGCCGCCACGCTCGCGCCGCAGACCACCAGGGCGATGAGCAACCAGCGTTGGAATCGGGTCAACAGAGCCCGCATCTGCTCATCGCGCTGGGCGTCTCGGTGCTGGACCGACCGGATCACGCCCGCCAGCTGGTCTGTGGCGCCGGTCATGGACCCGATGGTGAGGTTCAGATCGCCCAGGGTTCCGGCCACTCGCCGGTCGGATTCCTCCGCCGAGATCAGCCGATCGCCCAGTGCCTCGAGCATCTGCGTCTGGGACCGGATCGCCGCATCGGCGCGCCGGTTGGCGGCCTTTCCGTCCTCGGCGATCTCGGCCAGCGTCGCCGTCGCCCGGGCCAGATGCTCGTTCAATGCCGGAATCTGATCCGCCGCGGCGGGGACGAGCTCGGCGATCTCCAGCAGCCTGACAGCCCGCTTTTCCTGCTCGTCCAGGTGCCCGTTCACCTTCCCGACCAGCCGGATCACATCCTGATAATTCTGCTGGAGCTCGGCGATCATCTCCTGCCGACCGACGCGTTTGCGCTCGATCTCACCGCTCGCGGCGTGGCCGTTCGACGGCGATTCCACCTGCACCGCGCGCTCGGGGCGCGACGCCGCCACGCCTCGGGCGTACGACCCCTTCCGACGCCGCGACGACTGTGGCGCTGGCCTGAACTTCACGGTCTCACCAAGCGCTCGGGTGAATCTGGTCAGCACGCTCATGGTCGGCTCCTTCCGATCGCACGTCCCTCCGTGGGCAGCCATGACATGGATTCCGGCTCAGCGGGCGGGTTCATCCCGGGACGCGGTGTCTTGGGGCGAATCCCGGGATCGGCAGGCTCCCGCGAGAACCCAGATCCGTGTGACTGGTCTTTCCGAGAGTTATCGGCCGTCGGACCCGGCGGGCCACAATCTCGCCCGCCGGGACACTCGATCAGCTGCCCTGGAGCGGCTTCATTCACCGCGTCGCGTAACTAACTGAGCGGACGCCGAGTCTGAGCCCGCTGCGGGCGAAGGCTCGGATCACGCTGGTGATCGGAGATATCCGAGCCTTCGCGGACTCAGACTCGGCGTCCGTTCACGTGTGGACAGGAGGAGTCGATCGGCACCGCCCTATTCAACGCCCTCGGCCTCCTCGATCGGGGCGGGCTGGACAACCCTGAGCAGCCCGTCTTCGGTCTGCTCGACGATGCCCAGCTCGCGCAGGGCGTTCAGGGCGGCGGTCTGCTCTGCCCGCTTTTTGGTCTGGCCCCACGCGGCCTCGAATCGCCGACCGTGAAGCTCGACCCCGATCTTGAAGCACTTGGCGTGATCGGGCCCCTTCTCATCCAGCACGCGGTATTGCGGCGGCTCGGCGTGCTGCTGCTGGGCGTGCTGCTGGAGCACGGACTTGAAGTTCTCCTGGTGCCCGCACTGGGCGGCCTGTTCGATGATCGGGTCGAGGTGCTCGAGGATGAAGGCCTCGGCGGCGGGGTAGCCCCCGTCGAGGTAGATGGCGGCGATGACGGTCTCGAACACGGCCGCGGCCAGCGACTGGGGAAGCTCCGAGTGCGTCCGCATTCCCTTGCCCAGCAAGAGGGCGCTGTCCAGCCCGATCTCGCGCGCGATGTTCGCGCACGTCTGCCTCGAAACCGCGGTTGACTTGAGCTTGGTCATCTCGCCCTCGAGCAGGTCCGGGTACCGGCGGAAGACGCACTCCGAGACCACCATGCCCAGCACCGCGTCGCCGAGGAACTCGAGCCGCTCGTTGGAATCGACGCGATTATCGGCGATCGAGGCGTGGGTGAGGGCCTCGGCCAGCGTCGAAAGGTCGTTGAACTTATAGCTGAGCACGCGTTGAGCGGCGGTTACACACTCGTCGATCATGAGCCTGGTCCCGCGTACCCAGCCGGCTCAGGCCGGGCGAACCACTGAACGAACCTCGACATCCACCGGCGATCCGGTTCGGTCGAGGACGCGGGAGCTCATTCGTCGGCGGGATTCCGAACAAAACCCGGAACCAACGGCGAACGAGCACGCGCGTCCTGCGCCCGGGCCTTCCCGGGCCTTGGGTGAGCATAGGTTTAGATCGGCACGCATCAAGGCCGGGTTGAGCGTGCGAGCCGCTGGACTCGCCTGGTGCGGCGGTGAGGGCTATTGTTCGCCCCGCACCCCGTGGCGGCTGACCCGAGGACGCCGATGCACTACCCGCGTAAAACGAGCAATATCAAGCGCCGACGCAATCTCGGGTTCCGCGCCCGCATGCGGACCCGGAGCGGGCGAAAGCTGATCAACCGCCGCCGTCGCATAGGCCGGCGGGTCAACTCCCTCTGAATCCCTGGCCGGATACTGACCGACTCTCGAGGTCGAACGCTCTTAGGTGACGCTGACGGTGTGCGCCCGTGGCATGCCGGGGGGGGCGCGATCCGGAGGCCAAAAAACCGGGCCATCGGGGCTGCCATAACCCGAAAACTTGGAATAAATGATTGACTTGCCCGGGCGGATCTGGTGAACTGGTGATATCTGAATAGCCCCGGAGCGTGGCCTCATGCGCGTAGTCGCCAGCCGAGGCGCTCAGGAGCGGTGTCTATCTGCGTCCCCGCTCGGTTCGCCGAGCCTGAGAACGAGGAGGTTGCGAAATGAAAAGTACAGGCGAAGAACGAAAGAGAGGATGGCTTATTGCGACAGCGGCGGGATTGGGTGTGGTGCTGGCGGCGCACTCGGCGACCGCGCAGTATGCGAGCGACTTCGAGAGCCTGACTCTGGGAGTGATGACGGGACAGGACGGGTATTACCTGCCGCCCGGAACGAACAGCATGGACTACATCGTCGAGGCGTACCCGCCGTGCCGGACGGCATGTACCTTTGATCCGGACCCGGCGTGCGACATCTTCGACTTCCTGGCGTTCCAGAACCTTTTCGTCGGCAATGATCCGTGTGCGTGCCTCATGGATCCGGATCCGGCGTGCGACATCTTTGACTTCCTGGCGTTCCAGAATGCGTTCGTCGCCGGACCGTCGCCGCAGATCGTTCCCCCCAACCCGACGGGCGGAAGCCAGTACGTCCGGGGCATCGGCCCCGCGGGCGGCGTGTTCGCGCGTGCGCAGCGCGACATCGGCTGGCCCATCGACGGGGCGACGATGGCCTACGACGTGCTGTGCGGGACGGAGAACGCCGGGGGCTTCAACAACCTCGGCAGTTTCTCGATCCAGCCGTTCCCGGGCAGCGGATCGTTCATCCACCTGTTCAACTGGATGCCGGGTTCGATGACCGAGTGGCGCACGCAGATCATCGGGTTCACGGCCGCGGGCGTGCAGACGTTTTTCCCCCCGCCGGGGCCTGAGTGGGAGAACCTGCAACTCAACAAGTGGTACCGCCTGTCGATCACTGTGGACTTCGCCCTCAACGAGGTCACCGGGGCGAGTATCACGGACATCGACGCGGGAACGACGACGACCGTGCCGATCACCGGCATTTTCCTCGACGGTGGCAACGCCCCCCCCGGGCCTCACCCGACCGGTTTCCGCTTCTTCGCCGGCGCGAACACCGCCGGCAACTACGTCGCCTGGGACAACTGCAACATCCAGTAAACACAACCCGCGGCCTGCGCGCGAAAACCAACTGGATCCCGGCCGTGCGGGTGGCTCAGCCGCCCGCGCGGCCTTTTTTCACATTCATCGCGCGGTACACCCGCAATTGGATCGAAGCGCGCGGGTCCGTATCAGTCGCACCCGCTCACGAACGCGTCCTGGAAGCAGAGGAAGTCGAAGATGTCGCAGGCCGGGTCGGGATCGCAGTCGCAGGCGTACGGCTCACCGAGCACGAAACTGTTCTGGAAGCAGAGGAAGTCGAAGATGTCGAGGACGCCATTGGTGTCGCAGTCGGCGTAGCAGGCTGAGAGCACGAAGACATCGATGGGCGACGCGGGGTTCGCTATTGAAAAGAACGCGAACTCGAGGCGCTGCGGCGAGATCACGACGCGCATGGCGCCATAATCAGCGTTGTAGCGCACGACGCTGCCGGCGATCGGGCTCTGGAACTGGTAGATGCTCCGGCCGCCCAGCCCGGTCACAAAGGCCGGGAAGTCGTGATTGGTGGCGTTGTTGACGAGGATCCGTTCGTAGGTGTGATCGTGCCCGGCCAGGACAACGTCGGCACCCCATTCCTGGAACGGCCATTGCATAACAGGAAAGCTGCCGTGCGGGCCCGACGAGTACGGCGGGTGGTGCATGAACACCAGATTCCAGCGCGAGCTCGACGACGCCAACCCTTGCTCGAGCCAGATCCTCTGGGCCGCCCGAGACGCGGGGTCCGTGAGCGCGTGGTCGGCGTCGACGATCCAGAAGTGGGCGTCGCCGAGTGTGAAGTCGTAGTAGACGCCGGTCGACCCAATGCTGCCGCTGCCGACGGGCAGGCGCCCCGGCCCGCCGCCGGCGCGGGTGTGGAAATAGTCGACCAGCCCGGCAGCCGATCCACCCGTGCCCGCCGTGTCGTGGTTGCCCACCGACGGGAAGAAGCGCTGGGTCGAGCCGGTCTGCAGGGGAAATCGGCTTGGGCCGGCGGAGGTGTCCGCCAGTATGTACTGGCCGTAGATCGCGCCGACGTTCCTCTCCCAGCCGGTGGACAGATTGCCGTAGTTGTTGTCGCCGGTGGTGACGATCAGATCGGGATCCCACCTGCTGACCATGTCAGCCACCGCCCGCTCGGCCGACGAACCCGAGCCGTAATCGCCAAACACCGCCACGACCAGCTCGTTGCAGATCCGCCCGCCGACGTTCGTGAAGCTCAGGTCATCGAACAGGACGATCCATCGGCCGGTGGCGCCCGAGTCGGCTATCGCGCGGCATGAGACGACAATCGAATCGCCCGCGTCCATCGCGATGTCGCGGATGTCAACGGGGATGGTCACGGACTCGCCGGCGCTCACGACGGGTGTGGGCTTGGTGACGCGCTGGGCCAGGAGCACCTCGTACACGCCGTTGGATGCGTTGGCCATGGCGACGATGACATCCACATCGACGGGCGAACCCAGCCCGCCCTGGCCGGACCACGCCACACGCAGCGTTCCGATGAGGTCAACAGCGGCACAGTCACCCAGCGGGTTGAGCCAGCGGACCATCGGCACGCGATCCCAGGACGACGCCTCGATGTTGTGCGTCAGACGGTTCTGGAAGACTGGCGGGTTGGTGTCGTCGGCCTTTGCCCAGGCGCCTTCGCCGATGCCGAACCAGTCCGGATCCCAGACCAGGAGCGGGCCGAGATGTGCGTACCAGGGGTCGGCCGATCCGATCGGCCCGCCGGAAACCCATTCATACCGCCAGACAGGGACGCCCACCGGATCGGGGCCGGGGTTGTTGGCGGTGGAGCCGGCCCGCACGCCGGGCGTCCATTGCGTGTGGCGGTTCCACTCGAAGCCGATCTGGTACTGACCCGACGCCGTGCTCGCACACGCCAGCGTCGCCAGCGCGCCGATGCTGGACTGTATTCGATTCATGGCGTGCGTCCTTGCACCCTCATCCGCGCTGTGCGATCGCGCGTCGGCGTTCAGGCCCCGACCGTCAATCCCACGGGTTGAGGCTGGACGGTGTGGGTCGGCTGGACCGCGATGCCCAGCGGGACGCGCCTGCCGCCGTCGCGCGGTGGGATCCGGTTCTCGTCGATGATGCGCTGGATGGCCATGACGCCCTCGATGAGCATCTCGGGCCGGGGCGGGCACCCGGGCACGTAGACATCGACGGGGATGAACTGGTCGATCCCCTGGACGCAGGCGTAGGTGTCGAAGACGCCGCCCGTCGAGGCGCACGCGCCCATCGAGATCACCCACTTGGGCTCGGTCATCTGGAGGTAGACGCGCTGGAGAACGGGGAGCGTTTTGATGCCGATGCGGCCGGCCACGATCAGGAGGTCGCTCTGCCGCGGGCTGAAACGCATGACCTCGGCGCCGAAGCGTGCCAGGTCGTAGCGGCTCGAAGCGGTCGCCATCAGTTCGATCCCGCAGCAGGCGGTGGCGAAGGGCAAAGGCCACAGCGAACTCCGCCGAGCCCAGTTGATCACACGCTGCAGCTGCGTCGTCAGTATCGCATCGGTCGGCAGCGCGGTTTCAAGGCCCATGCATTCCTCCTCGGGCGGAACCCGGCACGGTGCAGTGTAGGGGGCCACACCGCCACGGGGGTGGGCGCCGGGTCAGCGGCGCTTGGGACGGGTCTTGAGCGGCGAGACCTCGAGCACCTTTCGCTCGAGACCATCCCGGTTCGAGTCGTCGCGCACACTCGGCTCGTAGATATCGACGCCGCGGGCGCCCAGCCCCTTCGCCCTGACGATCCGCTGGTAGCAGCCGCCGGCAGGGACGAGCAGCAACGCCGCGACGCCCGCCAGCACAGCGGATCCGGATCGGCCACGAGCGGAACTATTGGGCATTAGACATCCTCCCCGGGCGGCGCGGGTGTATCGGCCAGCAGTGACGAGAGCGGCAGATCGCCCGCCTCGGCCAGCTGAGCCTGCCGCAGCCGCTCGAGCACCTTCTCGCAGGTGCCCGGCTCCGTGCGCGCGGTGAGATCGCGGGCGACGGCGAACAGATCGCGCAGACGGATCTCGCTCGGCGGGCGGGCCAGCGCGAACGCCGACACCTCGCCGTCGGACTCGACCCGGTTGAGCAGCGACGCGGCGATCATCAGGTCGAGGATGCGGCCGATGAGCGTCTCGGGAAGCCCGATCCGCTCGGCGATCTCGGTCATTTCGCTGGGTCGGCCGTGTGCGAATCGGTCGGCGATGTGCGCCATGACCGGCACGACCACGAGCGGATCGACGATCTGTTCGCCGTCGTCGCCATCGGCAATCAACTCCCGCCACGAGCCGAGCATCTGGATGCCGTAGCTCACCTGCAGCCCGAACAGCACGATCAGCCACGTCAGGTAGACCCAGAGCAGAAAGAGCGGGATGAGTGCGATCGACCCGTACAAGCGTGCGTACTTCGACGAGGCGGAGAAGATGAGGTAGTTGGTGAAGCCCCACTTGCCGGCCTCCCAGAGGACAGCGGCCACGAACGCCCCGGCCAGCGCCGCCCGCAGGTGAACACGAGCGGTCGGCACCGTCACATAGACCAGCCAGAGCAGGATCGTGCTGATGAGGACGGTCAGCGCGAAGCCGGCGAAGGTGATGGCGAGCGGGCTGGACACGCCCAGGCCCTGGGCCTGCGCCAGCCCGGTCACCCACTCCTTGAACTGGTCCCCGACAATGAATGTCGCGCACAGAAGGATGCTGCCGAGCGTGAGCAGTGTCCAGTAGGTGATGATCCGGCGGGGCCACGACCGGCCTCGCGGCGCGTGGTACACCTGGTTGAACGTCCGCTCGATCTCGACGAGCATCGAGACGGCGGCGTAGATCAGCAGGAGCACGCCGACAAAGCCGATCGTGCGGAAGTGGATGCTGCGGACACCATCGACCGCGGCGACGACCCATCCGTCGAGGCGCCCGGATTGGCTCAAGTCGTCTTGGGCAGCGCCTGGAGACGGATCGATTGCGTTGTCCGGTTGGTCGTCGGCGAAAGTCGCAGGCGATTCGTTGGGGGGCGGACCGGATGGGAGACCATCCGGCTCGCCTGGTGATTCGTTTGACTCCGTCCTGGGGACGGCTGCACCATTCTGTTCTTGCGAGTCGGCAGTTGGGTCGATGACAATCGCGGCGATGCCCGAGAACGCCAGCCCGCGCTCCACCCAGTCGGTGATCGTCTCGTCCTCGACGAAATACTGGACCACGACCATGGTGACGATGAGCACGGGGATGACGCCGAAGATCGTGCGATAGGCAAGGGCGGCGGCCATCTGGGGCAGGCGCGAGCGATACAGCCCGCGGGCGGCGACGCGCACCACGCCGAGCGTGCGCTGCGTGTTGGCCACGGTGGTGTCGGTGGGATGGTTCACGGGTGCGTCATCCGGGAGCGCCTTGTATCGACTGGATCGCGCCCGGGCTTGGGCCCGCGCGGGCCGCCATCGCCCGATCGGAGCGTCCGGCGGAGAGACCTGAGCTCGTCGCGCGAGAGTTCCCGCCACGCCCCGCGTGCGACCCCCTTGAGCCGCAGAGGCCCGATCGCCACGCGCTCGAGCTTCTTGATCGGGTACCCGATCGAGGCCAGCATCCGTCGGACCTGGCGGTTTCGGCCCTCCTTGAGTGTGATCTGCAAGGTGGTCCGATCGCGGTCGCGCTTGATGATCTCGACCTGCACGCGGGCCGTGCGCGAGGCGCCGGTCGATCGGCCCTCCTTGCGGTCGGCCAGGTAGATCCCGCGTTCGATCGACTCGACATCGTCATCGCTCAGCCGCCCGCGGACGATCGCGCGGTAGGTCTTGGCCAGCCCGTACCTCGGATGGGTCAGTGCGTTGGCCATCTCGCCGTCGTTGGTGAGCAGCAGCAGGCCCATGGTCTCGAAGTCCAGCCGACCGACCGGGAACAGCCGGATCCCGCTGGGGTGGTCCACGAGATCGATCACGGTTCGGCGATCAAGGCCCGGC
>JADFGU010000093.1 GCA_022567535.1 Planctomycetota bacterium
TGAACTCCTTCTATAGCCTTGTCCCCCTATTGGTCGTTCTGGTCACTTTTGCCTATGGAGTCGCCAGAACCATCCTTCATCTATGGCTCCATCACCGACTCAAATTGGCGCTTCTTAAGAAATATGAGCGGAATCCGGAACTCCTCGAGGGTTCAGAAGACCCCCTCGAACTCATTCAAAGACAAGCCACCAGGATTGGCCCGGCCTTTGAACAAGACTACATCGTCACCGGAATCGCGCTGGCCGTGCTTGGCTGCGGCTGTGTTGTCGCTGGAAGGATGATTGGTCTGGGCGAGTTCGCCGTTGGCATCTATATCGGCGGAATGGTCTGCATCGCATTGGGGATATTGATCGCCCTGCTCGGTGCGCTCACCTTTGCTGAACTTGGCGGGATGTACCAACGCAACGGCGGGCAGTACGAAATGCTCCGTGACGCGTTTGGACCGTTGCCCGCGTTCATGTTCGTCTTCTGCAACGCCACCGCAGTGCAAACCGGTGCGATCGCCGCGATCGCCATGATCTGCGCGGATCGGCTTGTGCTTGCGGCGACAGGATCGGCACCCGAAGCCGGCGTGCAACTGGGACTCTCAATCGTGCTCATCGCTGGACTTGTCGGCGCGAACGTCGTCGGTGTGCGGTGGGGATCGCGCATCCAGAACTTTACGGTGTACGCCAAACTCGCGACACTGGGCGCGGTGATAGCGATCGCCGTCTTTGCCGCCCCCGATGGGCAGAAGACCGCGCAGACCATTGTGCAAACGGACGCGGCGGTCACTGTGGGAAATGGAGCTTTGGCAACACTGGGCGTGCTCTTCGCCGCATTGGTCCCCGCTTTTTTCGCGTTTGGTGGGTGGCAGCACGCGATATGGATCTCAGGCGAGGTGAAACGTCCAGGCCGTAACGTGCCACTGGCGATTGTGGTTGGTGTAGCCATCGTCGCGACCGTTTATTTCGTGGTGAACTGGGCATATTTGCGTTTGCTTGGCTACGAGGGCGTGGTGAGTTCGAGCGCGGCTGCGGCTGAGAGTGTCAGTGTCGTGTGGCGGGGCGCTGGGCGCGTGATTGCGGGTGCGGTCGCGGTTTCCGCGTTTGGCGTGCTCAACGCACAGTTTTTGTCCGGTCCCCGACTCATCTTCGGCATGGCGCAAGATGGTCGGTTCTTCGAACCCTTCGGCAAAGTGAGCAAACGCTGGGGAACGCCAATCCTGGCGATCGCGCTGCTGGGTGTCATGGCGACGGCGCTGCTTTGGGCGACAAGCCTTTCATCCTCGGCCGACAAGTCGATCGGTCTCCTGCTGACAGGCGTTGTCTTTGTCGATGCACTATTTCTCGCGCTCACCGGAGCCTCGCTCGTCATCTTACGTCTGAAGCGACCCGGTGCCGATCGTCCGGTGCACGTGCCGGTCTACCCGCTCGTCCCCGTTCTGTTTGTTCTGAGCGAAGTCGGGATTCTGATTGGTGCATGGCTTGTTTCGGAACAGCGCATTGCCGCGGCGGTGGGGGCGGCATGGATTATTGTCGCCGGTGTCGTGTTCCTATTGTTCTTTCGCAAGGCGTCTCACTGAGATGATGCGCCAACCTGCGGCCACGCCCGAACCGGCACGCTCACCTATCGACCAAGCAGCCGAGCCGCCTCTTCGACGTCCTTGTCGCCGCGACCCGAGAGATTGATCACGAGGTTCGCACTCCGCGGCATGTCGGCGGCGAGGACCAGGGCGTGCGCGATGGCGTGCGCGGATTCCAGCGCCGGGATGATGCCCTCGGCACGTGCGAGGAGCGTGAAGGCGTCAAGAGCCTTCGCGTCGGTCACGGAGACGTACTCAACTCGATCGGCGTCCTTCCAGTAGGCGTGCTCGGGGCCGACGCCCGGATAGTCAAGCCCGGCAGAGCACGAATGCACCGGTGCGGTTTGTCCGTGCTCGTCCTGCAGGACATAGCTGAGCGAGCCGTGGAGGATTCCGGGCTGGCCCTGGCAGAGCGGGGCGGCGTGATCGCCGAGCATGTCAGACGTGCCACCGGCCTCGACGCCCACGAGGCGAACGCTCGTGTCATCGATGAATGGGTAAAAGATTCCCGCGGCGTTTGAGCCGCCGCCGACACACGCGACGATGCAGTCGGGCGCCCGCTTGAAACGCTGCGATGTCTGGGCCTTGGTTTCGTTGCCGATGACGCACTGAAAATCGCGGACGATCATGGGGAACGGGTGCGGGCCCACGACCGAGCCCAGGATGTAGTGCGTGTGCTCGACCGAGCCCATCCAGTCGCGCATGGCCTCGTTGGTGGCGTCCTTGAGCGTGCGTGAGCCGGCGTCGACCTCGATGACCCGCGCGCCGAGCATGCGCATGCGGACGACGTTGAGATGCTGCCGGCGCACGTCCTCGGTGCCCATGTAGACATCGCACGTCAGGCCGAACAGTGCGGCGGCGGTGGCGGTGGCGACGCCGTGCTGCCCCGCGCCGGTTTCGGCAATCACGCGCGTCTTTCCCATGCGCTGCGTGAGCAGGGCCTGGCCGATGGTGTTGTTGATCTTGTGGGCGCCGGTGTGGGCGAGGTCTTCACGTTTGAGCCAGATGGCGGCGCCGTGCTTGGCGTCGGCGCTCTGGCGGACGTGGGCCGTGAGCCGATCGGCGGGCATGAGCGGAGTCGGTCGCCCGACATAGGTCTCGAGCAGCGTCTCGAACTGGTCCCAGAAGGTGCGGTCGTTGTGGATCCGGGCGTACGTGTCGCGGAGCTGGTGCAGTGCAGCCATAAGGGTTTCAGGGACGTACGTTCCGCCGAACTGCGCGAATCGGCCGGCCTTGTCGGGGACGTTCGAGAGCGTCTTCATGGGGCAAGCCTATTCGGCGGAATCGCCCGGTGCGCGGCCGGCGGGTGAGCGCAGGAAATCGCGTTCGGCCCGTCGGGCGGCCCGCACGCCCGCTCTCTCGTTGACGAACGAGACCAGCACGATGCCCGCGGCGAAGAAGCCGGCCAGCAGAATGAGCGCGATGAGATTCCCGAGCGAGGCTTTGACGAGTCCGAAGGACAGGACGCCGACGGCCCCGGCGAGCTTGTACGCCAGTCCCCACAGGCCGAAAAACTCGGCGCTGCGGTGCGGCGGCGTGAAGTGCGCGACCATCGATCGGCTCGCGGTGCCGATGCCGCCCAGACCCATCCCGATCCCGTTGCCGACGACCCAGAACGCCCACTGCGGTTTGCTCGGGAGCTGCGAGATGAGGATCAGCCCGCCGGTGCTCGCCAGCCACACCGCGAGATAGAGCAGAATGGTCCGCTTGGCACCGATCTTGTCCTGGAAGAACCCGGTCGCCACCGCAGTCGCGCCGGCCACGACGGTCAGCTGCAGGACGAAGATAAACAACGCCTGGCCTTCGATGCCGAAGTCCGCCGCGATGATCGACGCGAAGTTGATGATCGTCTGAACGCCCAGCCCGTAGACGAAGAAGGCGATGAGGAAGATCGCCAGGTGCTTGAAGTGCCCGGCGTTGATGATCGTCCGGCCGACCTGCCTGACCGCGGCCACGACGATGTTGCCCCGCGCCGTCACGTCCCGCTCGCGCTCGCGCAGAAACAGCCACGACGGGAGCATGCCGACAAGGAACCAGAGACCTGCAAAGATGAACAGCGGCTGCCAGTTTCTCACGTCAGCCATGCCCAGATATTTACCCACCAAAGCCACGCACACCAGGAGCACTAGCGCGCCGGCATACCCCATCGCCCATCCCGTCGCCGAGATCCGCCCGATCGTCCTGGGCGTCGAGATGTCGGGCAAAAACGACGCCAGAAAGTTCTCGCCCGTCTGGTAACAGAAGTTCGCCGCGATGAACAGGGCTGCGGCAACAAGTGTCAGCCCGGGGCCGAGGAGCGCCATCGCGCACGTCAACCCCACGCAGAACACCCCCGTTGTCATCAGCACTTCCTTGCGCCATCGCTTCGCATCCGCTATCGCGCCCAGCACGGGCGAGATCAGCACGACGAGGAGCAGGCTCGTCCCCGCGGTCAGCGCCCAGGCGCGATCTCCGGCCGCGTATGCCTGTTTCTTGATGTCATCGAGCGCATCGCGCGTGTCCTGGGCGAGCAACGCCGTCTCATCGTCGCTCCCGTACAAGTACACCTCGACGTCAGCCTGGGTGATCGCCTGCTCAGCGGCCCGCTCGAGCACCTGTGGCCCCGCAACGATCACCTGCTTGAAATACAGCGAAAAGAGCAGCGTGATGATCAGCAGTGTGAACGACTGATTCGCAAAGTCGTACATGCCCCATGCCCAGACCTCCCTCGGATTGGGCAGCGAGCGGAAAGGGTTGAAGCGTGTGAACACTGCGGGCGAACTCCCAACGGTTGTGGCACGATAGCGGGACAGGACCAGGCGTGCACACGCGCCTCGGGCGGCGCTTGGCTCAATCGGTGAGCAGGTGCGCCCTGAGGAACCGGACCTGACGGTTCTTGGCCTCGTTGGCGAATCGGCCGAAGCCGGCGTGCTCCATGTCGGCGCCGGTTTCGGGCCACGTCACGAACTCGATCATGGCCGGGTCGGCCCCCCGGTCGGCGTAGTGATTCTTCAGATCATCGATGAAGCTCCGCATCCCGGCGATGGGTACCGACTGGTCGGCCTCGGAATGCAGGGCCAGCAGCGGGATCGGCCGCCATGTCTCGAGGTGTCGCGCGGGATCGACCGGATCGAGGGCTTGTTCGGAGTGATCCACCGGCACGGGTCGGCCCGAGTCGGGGTGGAAGAGGGCGCCCAGATTCCCGGTGGAAGCCTCGACGGCGGCACAGCAGAACGGGTGCGGATCACAGAGCCTTCGGAGCGTCGCCATACCGCCGGCCGACATCCCGCCGAGGCCGATGCGCTCAAGATCGAACACGCCGTTGAAGCGCGGCTCGGCGAGGGCGTGCAGGATCTGGTCGATCTCGGGCAGGAGGTGATGGATGAGCTCGGGCGTCCGGGCGGGATCCTGAAAGAGTGATTCAGCGCGCTCGCCGTGGCCGGGCAGGTCGATGGCGCAAGCGGCGATGCCGGCCCGGATCCAGCGGAGATATCGCCCGGGATCCAGTTCCTTGTTGACGGTCCGCCCGTGCAACCACAGAACCACCGGCGCAGGGCATTCCCAGTCAGGATGGGCGAGCAGCGCGGGGATGTCGCCCGGGCCGAGGCGGACCAACCGTGACTTCTCGGCCAACGATCGTGGAAAGCGAGCGAATCGTTCGATCATGGTCACAGGGCGATGTGCTGGCCGGGGGCGATGGCATCGGGCAGGTCGATGGCGGCCAGATGTTCGGGTTTGGAAGCGGTGCGCGGGCTCAGTTCGATGACGCAATCGGGCGTGCCATCGGCGGTGCGTGGGATGGCGACACCGGCGGCTTCGAGCCAGTCTGCGGCACGGGCGGTCTGGATGCGCTGGCTGGACTCGGCGCTGTCGATGCCGGTCGCGTTCTTGATGGGGGCGAACTCGTCCTGTCGCGACGTTTCGAGCACGATCGATCGCCGGGCCAGCGGCAGGGCGTCGAAAACGAACTGTTCGAGCTTGACGGCGTTTGGTGCGAAGGGGTTGAGGCGCGAGCCGGTGTCGGGATCGACGCATGGGACGATCTTCTCGGCCCGGTGCCAGGGAAGCTGGAAGTCAGGATCGGTGTTGAGGCGTTGGACGAACTCGACGCCGATGAGGTGCACGGCGATCGATCCGGCCGAGAAGCGGAGCGAGCCGTCGGGCAGCGATTCGTGGGCGAGCGAATCTGGCAGATCGGTGTATTCGATGACCTGAGTGCGACCCTGGGTCTGGCAGAAAACGCCGAGCCTCTCGTCGGGGAAGGCCTTCGGGACCATTTTGGAGGACATCTCGGCCGAAGAGTGTTCGCCGACATGGAGGCCGAGAAAGACAGGATCGATGACGCGGACGATGGGGTTGTCGACCTGGAAATAGCTGATGTGCTCGATGCCGCGGGCGATCATGTCGGCCAGTGCGCCGCTGCGGTGCAGCGCGCGAAGAGATCCGCCGTGCCCGTCGGGGTTGGTCGCGATGCGCCCGGGCTCGGCGAGGAGGATGCGCCCGGAGCGGATGTCCAGCGAGGGCATCTCGCCCTGTGGGAAGAGGAAGAGGTCGGCTGGGTCGAGCCCGAAATAGTTGTGCTCTTTGAAGAACGCGACCGTCTGCTGGTGGTTGCGTGTGCTGGTCATGACGTACCAGGGCGCGACGAGGCCGAACCGGTCGCCCGCGCCGAGCAACGCGTCGGCGAAGAACGCGAAGAGCGGTTTTCCGGTGACGGCTCCAGCGGGGAAGAATCCCTTGGGGCCGTCGAAGCCGAGCCGCGTGCCCTGCCCGCCGGCGACGGTGAACGCGGCGAGTTTGCCGGCACGTATGAGACGGTCCCCGATGCGAGCGACGGCAGCCGGATCAAAGACCTGCCGTCCCGGCGTCGTCACGGTGCTGAAGCACTCAACGGGGGCGAGGTCGGTCGCCAGGGTGGGCTGATCGGGGCGGCGCACGTGCTTCTCGATAAGCGCGGCCAGCGACGCGAGGTCGATTCCGGCGAGTTGATCGGCAAGGGCGGGGTTCGAGCCGAGCGAGTCGGCGAGGTGGTCCTGTCCGCAAGCCCTCAGTTGGCGTTCGAGCTGGGCATGAGTGGACATGGGCCGGGAGTGTAGGTGCCCGGTGAAACCCGATGGGGCTAGAGTGGGTCGTGCACAACCTGCTGACACATCCCCGGCGGCTGCCCCTCGTGTCGGCGTCAATTCTCTCGGCGGATTTCGCGCGGCTAGGCGAGGAGTGCCGCGGTGCACTCGATGCAGGGGCCGACCTGCTCCACCTGGATGTCATGGACGGGCACTTCGCGCCGAACCTGACGATGGGGCCTGACCTGTGCCAGGCGGTGCGGGCGGCGGTTCCCGAGGCGTTCCTGGACGTGCACCTGATGGTGACCGAGCCCAATCGCTACGTCGAGCCGTTCGTGCGCGCCGGGGCCGACCATCTGACCTTCCACGTCGAGGCGGTGCGCGGGCGCGACGCGGTGGCGCTGGCGGGGTCGATCCGGGGTGCGGGGGCATCCGCTGGAATCGCGCTCAATCCGGCGACTCGTGCCCAGGATGTCCTCGAGATCGTCGAGCACTTCGAGATGGTGCTGGTGATGTCGGTGGTGCCGGGGTTCAGCGGGCAGACGTTCATGGGCGAGGTGCTGGACAAGGTGCGCGAGATCCGGGCCAGCCTGCGGGCAGATCAGCGCCTCGAGATGGACGGCGGGATCGACGGCGCGAGCGGAAGGCGGTGCGTGGAGGCCGGGTGCGACGTGCTCGCGTCGGCCTCCGCGATATTCGGTCGGGCCGCCCACGAGCGGTCGGGAGTGATCGAGGAGATTCGCGGCCCAAGCAAGTCCGGGAATGTCGCGGGGTCTTGATCGACGGCGACAGCTACCAATCATACTACGAACAAGACCCGCCGATTGAGGCGATGTTCGGGCTGGACTCGAAATGGGTCGATGATACACTGCTCGACCGCTCGGCCCCGGAGTCGGGGATCGTGGAGACGAATGGATCAGGCGAGGGCCGATTCTCGGCGATGGCCAAGCAAACCGACATTCAAGTGCTCCTCGTGCGGAGCGGACGGACGAGTTGGGACGAGTCAGGTCGGCTGAGTGGCCGATGCGATCACCCGCTGACCGAAGAGGGCCGGGCCGGGGTCGAGGCCGAGCTCGACGCCGTGGAAGGGCCCGTGAAGCTGGGGCTGATCCTGTGTTCGGCGGATGAGGCGAGCATGGACACAGCGGGGGTGCTGTCATCGCGGTGCAGCGGCCGGGTAAAGGTGGTGGACGGAATTGCGGAAATGCACCTCGGGCTGTGGGAGGGGCTGCTCCTTGGCGACCTCGAGGAAAAGTACCCAAAGGCGTACCGGCAGTGGATTGAGGATCCCGGAACGGTGAACATTCCGGACGCGGAGAGCCTCGGGGAGGCCCAGGAGCGGATCGTGTCGGCGCTGGCCAAGACGCTGGCGAAGGTGCGGGATGAGGACGAGCCGGTCGGGGTGGTTCTGAGGCCTGTGGCGTTCGGGCTGGTCCAGGCGTGGCTGACTGGTCAGGGCTCGACGGCCCTGTGGTCGATCGTGCAGGACGGGCCGAGGCTGATCCGCCACGCTGTGCCGAGGGCGCTCGTCAAGGAGGCTCGCGAGCGTTCCCGGGCGGGGCTGTAAGTTCGGCGACCGGGTGTGGGATGGGGGCGGAAGGACGAACGAATGGCTCGAACAGCGACCAGGAAGTGGACAGATGTCCGGCCGGCCCGTCGGGCGTCGATCCCGGAGGGGCTGTGGCTGCGCTGCCAGGCCTGCGGGCAGATGGTCTACCGCAAGCAGATGGAAGCGAACCTGCACGTCTGTCCGGAGTGCGGGCACCACTTCCGGATCGGTGCGGCGGAGCGCGTTCGACAACTGGCGGACACGGGATCATTCGAGCCCATGTTCACGGGCTTGACCTCCACGGATCCGCTCGGGTTCAAGGACATCAAGTCGTACCGTGAGCGGCTGGTCGCCGAGCAGATCAAGACCGGCGAGCGGGACTCGATCCAGGCCGGCAAGGTGTTCGTCAAGGGTCGGCCGGCGATGCTGTGCTGCCTGGACCTCACGTTCATGATGGGGTCGATGGGGAGCGTGGTTGGGGAGACGATCA
>JADFGU010000094.1 GCA_022567535.1 Planctomycetota bacterium
CCCCTAAGGACACCCGGCGACGAAGGCGGTCTGGAAGCAGAGGAAGTCGAAGATGTCGCAGGCCGGGTCAGGGTCGCAGTCGCAGGCGTAGGGCTCGCCGGCGACGAAGCTGTTCTGGAAGCAGAGGAAGTCGAAGATGTCGAGGGTGCCGGACTGGTCACAGTCGGCGTAGCAGGGGTTGCAGTCGATGACCTCGGCGGTGAGCAATACGCCGTCGATCTGCCAGCCTCGGAAGTTGTTGGCGAACGTGTCGCCGGAGTCGAACTTGAACTCGATGACGACGAACTGGCCGGAGTATGAGGCGAGGTCAATGGTGTGTGTGGTCCAGCCCGGGCTGTCGTCGAGGATATCGATCTGGGTGCCGTTGACGAGGATGGTGGCCTTGTCGAAGACGGGGTTGGCCTCGGTCTGGAGGTTGTAGCAGAAGTCCAGAGAGAGGGAACCGCCGACGGGCACATTGGGGAGCGAGATAATCGGCATGGTGAGCGAGCCGACGGCCCGGGATCCGGTGACGTAGTTGCAGTTCGCGGGATTGCCGAAGTAGGCGAACGAGCCGCCGTCGCACGAGGGGCCGACGGAGCAGGCGGTGGAGACGTTCCAGAGTCCGGAGGCGGTCCACCCGGCGGGCAGTCCGGCGTTGAAGTCGGCCGAGGCGATGGTGTTGAGGACGGTTCCGGTTCCGGCGATGGAGAGGTGCGTGCCGGCCGGAGCGTCGCGCGGATCCGTGTTGAGCTGTCCGTTGGTGTCCAGTGCGGAGAAGTAGTAGTCGATGGGCTCGCCGCAGATGACGGCGGGGAAGACGGCCTCGTAGCGGTTGGGCTTGAGTTGGTTCATGGGTACGGAGACGAATCCGGCGCCGATGTCATAGTGGAACATGCCGGTGCCGGGCTGGGGGATCCTGGTGCCGAGCGCATCGACGTTGACCCGCACGACGGTGCCGCCGGCCGGCTCGATGAGGATCGGCAGCCCGTTGGGATAGGAGAAGGCGATGCCGATGGGGAAGCATGTGCCCCTCGGGTTGCTGAGGAAGTTTTGCCAACCGGTGTGCTGGATTGCGGTGCCAGTGTTGGAGCCACCGCTGCTGGTGCACCCGCCGTGGGTGTGTACGCCGACGACGCGTCCGGTGTTGTCGTCGATGACGGGCGAGCCGGAGTTTCCGCCGGAGGTATCGGTGCGGTAGCGCAAGCGTGTGCCGGTGGTGGCGGAGTTGAGCGGTCCGACGTGGGTTTTCTGGACCTGGCTCCAGGAGTTGCGGGGGCTCGTGGTGCCGTAGCCGGTGATGCGGATGGGGTCGTTGACCTGGACGTTTGCGGCGGTGGAGGCGATTTCGTACATATCGCCCTGTGCGTCGAATGGCGAGAGGTTTGTGATGGAGTTCTTGAACGAGCGAAAGATGGCGTAGTCGTTGCCGGTTCCCCCGCCGCCGTTGCTCTGGATGGATGTGGACTGAACGGAGTATTGATCTGAGGGCGGTGGGTGTCTGATGGAGCCGGTCGAACTGGAGAGCGGGACATTGAACTGGACAACGGCGTTTGGGGTTCCGTTGCTGATGCAGTGTCCTGCGGTGCCGAAGCTGTTTCCGCAGCCTGCGGCGTCTTCGTACAGCCATGCGGTGCATCCGATGGGGACGAGACGTGCGTTTCGCGGGTCGTTGGAGAGGATGCGGTCGTCGGTCGGGCCGCAGATCGTGTCCCAGACGAGCGGATCGCCCAGTCCTGCGGTGAGCTCTGACATAATGAGGCGATTGGGTCCGGTGTCGGGATAGGCGAACAGTTCGAGCATGACGCTGTCGCCGTTGAAGTATGCGGAGGTCTGGCTCCACTCGGCGAGCGTCCGCGCATCGAGGATCTGGTGGGCGCCGTCGAAGACGGAGGTGATGCGCAGGTATGAGCCGGTGCCGAGGTTCGGATCTCCGGCGAGGACGGCCTGATCGAAGGCGAGTCGAAGCCATGGTGCGTCTTTGGCGTTGATCTGGGTGACGAAGACGACGGCGAGCTTGTCGCCGAGGTTTGGGACCCAGCCGGTGTCGATGCGGACGGGAGCCTGGTAGCTGCGCAGCGGGGCGATCTGGGCGTTGGCAGAGCTGATGAGGGCGAGGAGCAACAGGACGGCGGTGGGTGCCGAAACTGAGTACGTGCGTCTGATATGCATTCCGGGCTCCGTGTATGCTGGATCTCGACGGTCGTTGGGGGAGCAAAGCGGCCGTCGGATCGTTTTCGGACGTGTGGAACAAGCCAGTCCGTGTGAGACTCTTTCAGCCTCCATTCTACAACGAGAATAGGGGCGGACCATTTTGAGGGCGATACGCGAGGAAAGGGGATTCGGATCGGGCGATGTTGTGTGAATCGGAATCGGGGGCCGGGTGGGGGCGGCCACACCGGCAGACATCGGCCGTACATTGGTCCTCGTGCATCCTTCCGCCCCCGCCACACTCGCGCTCGCCCGTGGACTGGGGGTGGTGGCGCTGGTGTGGGTTGGGCTTGGGGTGCCTTCGATTCTGCCGCTGCTGGTGGTGGGTTCGCGGCGGAGAAGCGGGGCGGGCGGCGGGGCTGGACCTGAATCGGCGGCGGGGCTGGGGGCTGGGTGAGGTTGCTCGCAAGTGGTGGGGCGCTACACTGGGAGTCCTCTTCGATCGGCGGAGAGGATCACTGGAAGCATGGGCTCGCAGGTGCGGGCCGGAGGACGATCGTGGTTCGGATTCGAATGCAGAGACTGGGGCGTCGGCACCGGCCGTTCTATCGCATCAATGCGATCGATCAGCGGACGCGGCGCGACGGGCGGTTCATCGAGAACCTGGGGTGGTACGACCCGATCGCGACCGACCCGGACCGGCAGCTCAAGCTGAACGCGGAGCGGATCAAGTACTGGCTGAGTGTGGGAGCGCAGCCGAGCGAGACCATGCGCGACATCCTCGTCAAGAACGGCCTGATGGACAAGGCGGCGTGGGAGGCGGATCGCAAGGTGGCGCGGGAGCGGGTTGAGGCGAAGAAGGCGGCGGCGGGGGAGTAACTCGAATCTCTGATGGTGTGGGTGTGAGGCGTTGGTGGTGTACCGACGCTTTTTTTGTGGTTGTGGGGAGGAGAGGGAGCCCAGGCATTCTGATGCCTGGGCTTTGGGGGCGGGTGAGCGTGGGGTAGTGATGCGACTATCGTGGTCGATGCGGATCGACGTGGTCACGACATTTCCGGAGATGTTCGAGGGCGAGTCGCCGGCGGCGCTGGGGGTGAGTATTCCCGGGCGGGCGATGCGTGCGGGTGTGCTGGAGGTGGTGGCGACGAACATCCGGGACTTTGCGGGGGGTCGTCACGGGCGGACGGACGATCGGCCTTTCGGGGGTGGGCCCGGGATGGTGATGATGTGCCAGCCGTTGTGGGACGCGGTGCAGGCGGTCGAGGCGCTGGGTACAACGCCCGCCAAGCGAATACTCATGACCCCTCAGGGGCAGCGGTTGACGCAATCGCTGGTCGAGTCGCTGGCGAAAGAGCCACGGATTCTGCTGATCGCCGGACACTATGAGGGTATCGACGAGCGTGTCATCGAGAAGCTGGAGCCGCTGGAGGTGTCGATCGGCGACTACGTGCTGAGCGGTGGGGAGCTGGCGGCGATGGTGCTCATCGATGCGGTGGCGCGGCTATTGCCGGGCGTGCTCGGGCACGATGAGTCGGCGGCGAGCGACAGCTTCAGCCCGGTCGGGCCGAGCGGAGAACGACTGCTGGACTGTCCGCATTACACGCGGCCGAGGGTGTGGGAGGGGGTCGAGGTGCCGGAGGTGTTGCTGGGCGGAGATCATGGTGCGGTGGCGCGGTGGCGGCTCAAGAAGATGATGGAGCGGACGCGGGAGCGCCGGCCGGACCTGCTGGGGGATGGGTGCGTCTGAACGGTTGGCGACAGAGTGCGCCCTCTCGTGCGTGGAACGCGGAGACAGCTCGCTGCCGGTCGCGGCTCGTTGATCGGAGAGGGGACCGCTCGCTGCCGGTCGCGGCTCGTTTCGGAGGGCGGACCGCTTCCTGGCGGTCGTTCGTCTTCGGCGCGTCAGATTTGAGGGTGACGACGTTGACAGACTTGATCGAAGGCTTGGCGCGACGCGGGCTGTGAGGGTGTTATTGAGGACCGGAGAGCCCCTGACGGCGGCTCCTCCTTCCGCCGTCAGGGCGCTGGATCTCGTGGCGGCCTTTGGTATCCACCCTTTGGGGCGGGCACATGGCCGCGGTCTCCGGCGCATCCGTGCGGGATTCAGAGGGCCTGGACGAGGACCGGGAGGAGTGAAGAAGGCGAGGGCGTCGTCAGGGCGATCGCTCTGGGCAGCGAGCGGCGGATCGGCAAGCGCCGGGCTGAATGCGGGCCGCGGCCAAGGGTCTGAAGGAGTCCGGTGGGCAGGCCATCATCTCTCTCCGATGGATGGACATGGTGAATGAGGTGCAAAGGGCGTGCCTGGTGCGCGACGGATTGGGGTCGCGAGGTTGGCGGTATGTTGCGGCGGTGTAGGCGGGGTGTGGCCAGAGAAGTGGCCGAAGGTGGCCATACGTAGCCGGTACAAAGAAAGCCTCCGCGCCTGAATGCGGGCGCGGAGGCGGGAGGGGGAGAAGGAAACGAGCCCAACAGAGAACTCCCTGCGAAAGTCGTGCCGAAGCGGGGAGGCTTCGCCAGGGGATGAATCCTGGGGAGCCTGTCGCGGAGCCGGCCGCTGTGGCTGACGCTCCGGACGGGTGGTCGAGAGCGCGGGCGGGCGTGGTATGGGTGGTTTGGCGGATCCGCCGAGGGATGAGGGTGTGGACCGGTGCGTCGGGATTGCGACGGTTCTGTGCGGAGTTGATCGGTCGGTGGTGTGCAGAGAATCTCCGCGTCCTGTCGGGGGCGCGGAGACACAAAGTAGGGGGGGACATGAACGAGGTTGTGGCGGTGTGCCCAGCGGGATCACGGGGCCGCCACGGGCGGAACTACGGACACCCGGCCACGAACGCATTCTGGAAGCACAGGAAGTCGAAGATGTCGCAGACGCCTTGGCCGGTCGAAGTGTCGCAGTCGCAGGCGTAGGGGTCGGCCTTCATGAAGGCGGTTTGGAAGCACAGGAAGTCCCGCAGGTCGAGCACACCGCGGCCCGTCGATTGATCGCAGTCGGCGTAGCAGCGCGGGCAACCGAGGTTGCGCAGCAGCGTGATGTTTTGATCGAGTAGGTTTGACGTCACTATGTCAATGCGGCCATCTCCGTCAAAGTCCGCAGCGGCGACGGCCGCAGGCAGGTCGCCGACGCCGTAGTGGACTCCCCGCGCGAAAGCCCCCTGGCCTTGGTTGAGATGAACCAGGACGGCACTGAATGCCTCGGGCAGAGTGAGATCAATATCGCCATCTCCGTCCAAATCCTCAGCGGCGATCTTCCCGAACGTGATTGTCGACGGGTCAATATACTCGTCCCTGGCCGAGAACCCCGCCCCTCCATCGTTGTACAGCACCGTCAGGTACGGGTCGTTGAGGACAATCTCCAATGAGTGATTGTGGTTATGAAGCACGGCTATATCGAGGTCGCCGTCATCATCGACGTCGGTCAACGCCAGCGAATATGGCTGCGGGGCAAGAGATATGGCCTGCTGCGCGACGAACACGCCGCCTCCAGTGTTGAGAAGAACCGTGAGCGATCCATCGACGCGCCTGGGGCTCATCGTCGCAACGAGGTCCAGATCCCCGTCAGCGTCGAGGTCCCCGGCTTCGACCGCACCGAACGAAAGCAGCCACTCGGCCGTGCCGATCGTGTGCTCGCCGGCGAACTGGAAGAGACCGGTGCCGTCGTTGAGCATGATGACAACGCGCCGATCGACGGGCGTGGTGTTGTTGCCGGGATGGAACTGCGACGTCCAGAGCGCCAGATCGGTGTCGCCATCGCCATCGAGGTCGCCGGTTGCGACATGCATCGGGTACAGGCCATCGAGTTGATACGGAACGGCGGGCGCGAACGCGCCGCCTCCCAAGCCGAGCAGCACCCAGACCTTTCCGTCATCTGTGCGTCTGGCGGGGCTGATCCCATCGGCGACGGCCAGATCGAGAACGCCGTCGCCATTGAAGTCGGCGACGACGACATGTTCTGCCCAGGACTCTCCCACGGGACCGAGCAGATGCGGCACGATTTGGTCGAAAGCGCCGTCTCCGTCATTGAACATGATTGTCACGGTGCTGGGATCTTCGTGAGCACCGATTGAAACCGCCAGATCTTGATCGCCGTCGCCATCTAAGTCCGCCGACGCGACCGACGTCGGGCTGATCCAGGGGAAGGGCATGCTGCCGGAGAAGTACGGCGGCGTCTCTTCCTGGGTGATGAGGCCGCCGTCGCCATCGTTCAGCAGGATCGCGAGTTTCGAGCGGACGCCCGTGGCCAGCACGGCGAGGTCGGTCGCCCCGTCGCCGTTCACGTCGGCCCACTCGACGAACCACGGGCCTGGATGAACCGGGTAGGTCTCCTTCGCGGCGAGCGACCCGTCCCCGTTGTTGCGGAACACGGAGACGACCTGCCGCCAAAGGTACCCGACAGCGACGTCGAGGTCGCCGTCGCCCTCCAGATCTCCCAGGCTCAGCGAATACACAAAGTACAGGGCGCCAGAGCTCGGCTGCGTCGCAACGTTGTAGCCGACCGGCGGATCGAACACCGCACCGCCCCGATTCAGGATGACGTTGAGTCCATCGTCCCCGTAGCCGAACACGATGACCGCCGCGATGTCAAGATCCCCGTCGCCGTCGAGGTCGCCGATTCTCACGGCATAGGCGCTACCCCCGACGACGGATGGATGCGATGAGCTGAGCGTAAACCCGCCGGCCCCGTCACCGATCAGCACCTTGATCCGTCGCAATGCCGGCACGGCCAGATCGGGGACGCCGTCGCCGCTGAGATCACCGCAGGCCAGGAAAGGACCCGGAACGGGGAATGTCATGTTGCCGATGCCACGCGGCGTCACGTTGCCCACGGGGACTCGAACGGCGGGGGCGAAGACACCGCCGCCGGTGTTGAGCAGAATCTGGACGCTGTCGGCCACCGCGTCCAGCGCGGCGATGTCCATGTCGCCGTCACCGTCGAAGTCGTCGCTGACCAGCGAGCGGGGCCGGGACCCGCACGGGTACTCCACGTCCTTGGAAAACGTGCCGTCGCCGTTGTTCAGCAGCACGGACACGGTGCTGCCTGATGCGTTGGCGACGGCCAGGTCGGGAAACCCATCGCCGTTGAAATCGGCGATGATGACGTGCGCCGGCTCACGCCCGGCCTGATACTCGACGGGCGGGTCGAAGACGCCGTCGCCGCGGTTCATCAGAACCGTCACGCTGTACACGCCGTTATTGAGGAAATGCCACCTTATGTTGGTGACCGCCGCATCGAGATCGCCGTCGCCGTCCAGATCCCCGAACGCGACCGTTGTCGCGTCGCTCACCGCGACCTGACCGCTGGCGTTCACCTCAAACCCCGGCCGGATCTGTGGGTTGCCGAACAGCGGATGACCATCTCCGTCCGCGTCGGGCAGGCACAACTGTGGCCTTGGTTGAGCGAAGATCCCGCCCGCAAATCCCAGAATCACACAAGATGAAACAATCCATCGCACCACAGCAAACCTCCCGCCCGATTCTCCCGCCCCATTTCCCTGAAAACGCGCTCAGCCGGGTGGTCGTCTTCCCGGCGTCAACCGCATCTTCATGCGGATCACGTCACCACACAAGCAATACGCCACCAAAGCCGTTTCATTCCGCGAAACTCAGGATTTCGAGAGGAATAGTCAACGACAGGGCTCCAATCGTTACACAGCCTTTCTCCAGTTGGCTACGGGCAGCCACCCACAAACGCATCCTGGAAGCACAGGAAGTCGAAGATGTCGCAGACCGGCGTGGGGGTCACGTCACAGTCACACGCATACGACTCGCCGAGCACGAAGCTGTTCTGGAAGCAGAGGAAGTCGAAGATGTCCAGCGACCCGTTGCCGTCACAGTCGGCGTAGCACGTGGGTTCGACAATCGAGAAGTTGCCGTCGCTGATGTCCAGGTAGTTGGTCCCCACGTTGTCCTGCCGCACGCGGATGCGCCCCTGGTCCGTGATCACCGCTGGCACCACCCACTCGTACTCATGAATGCTGCCCACGGCGGTGCTGCCGGGCGGCAGGTCCATCTCGATCACGATCCACGGCCCGCGCGGTCCCGTCGCCGAGTACCACAGGTCCCAGTTCAGCGTCGAGTGCTGGATATCGATGCGCCACGTGATCGTGACGGTTGAACCGGCCTCAAGGACCTCGCCCCCGTTGGGCCAGAGAATTCTCGGATGCCCCGCCACCGGCCCCGCGGCCGCCCCAAGCCTAGTTTCCCCGGCAACATCTCCTCCTGTTCAAGAAGGGGGACCTCGATGAGATCTGGCTGACTCCTCAGCAATTCGCGCTGCAGAGCAACGACGAGGAGTTCGAGCGCGTCGGAATCAAGGCCTATGGCGTCCGACGAATGTTCGCCTACATCGGCTGGAACATGGACGGTAGCAATCCCTT
>JADFGU010000095.1:0-5089 GCA_022567535.1 Planctomycetota bacterium
GGCTCCGCGACGCCACACAGTGGAGTAGGGCCCGGCTGGCCGACCGCTCTCACCTCGAACCGTGGGAGCCTTCCACTGAGCACAGTTGGGAAGTGCGACACTCTGTTTCATCCTGGCCTTCGGTATGTTCGGGGCTGCGTGCCGAAGCCCGCAAGGGTCGGATGTTGCCATACATGATTGAGCTCGACGGGCAGTTCGCCGGCCAGCTCACGATCGGAAACGTGACGCACGGTGCGCTCCGTTCAGCGTGGATCGGTTATTGGGTTGCGAGTGGGTCAATAGGTGGCGGTGTGGCCACCGCGGCGTTGGCGCTGGGATTGGATCACTGTTTCGGTCCAGTCATGCTGCACCGTGTCGAGGCCACCGTACGTCCAGAGAATGTGGCGAGCCGTGCGGTGCTGACTAAGGTCTGCTTCCGCGAGGAAGGCCTGCTCAAGCGCTATCTTGACGTCGACGGCGCCTGGCGCGACCACCTTCTGGTGGCCATCACCATCGAGGAATTGAACGGATCGGTGGCCTCGACATTGGTCCGTGCGGGACGCGCTTCCTGGGCCTGACGGGGTCGATCGGGCGGGCCTCGTTGTTACTGATGTGACACGTGTGACGTTTGGTCCTTGTCACCAGCGAATTACAGGTGTGTAATTGTCTTCGGCGCGCCGCCCTTGGATGCGCTGGTCACAGACCTAGCCTGATGGGGAAAGGAGCAGGCACCATGCCAAGCATCCCCCAATCTCTTCTCTGGATCTCTCTTGTCGTTCTCTGGCTGTTCGTGCTGGTGCCGATGTTGACCAACAAGCGCGACGCTGTCCGCCGCACCAGCGACGTCGCGCTGGCGACGCGGGTGCTCAACAGCAGCCGTATAGCCCGGCTCCGTCGTCGGGGCCGCGGACCCGCGTCGGGGCATCTCAGCGATCCGGACTGGCGTCCCTCGGCCGAGGATCTCGACGGTGACAACCGGGAAAACCGAGCGCCAGGCCGGTCGGTCGTCATGGTCGCCGACCAGTACGCCTCGCGCGACGATCCGCCCGATCCACCCCTCGGCGCTCGCCATGGACGCATCGCCCGGTACGCCCGCGGCGCCGACTACCACGTGCAGATCAAGAAACGCCTGCACGCTGTGTGCGATCGGCTGCGAACGGATCACCCCGGCCACGAGTTCCGCGCCTTCACCGACACCGCCCCCGTGCTCGAGCGCGAGCTGGCCCAGCGCGCCGGTCTCGGCTGGGTCGCCAAGCACACGCTGCTGATCCACCCGCTTCGCGGCAGCTACTTCTTCCTCGGCGGGTTCGTGACCACGCTGAGCGCCCAGCCGCCGCCCGAGCAGCGGGTCTCCGCCGACCATTGCGGCACGTGCACGCGCTGCATCGACGCCTGCCCGACCAACGCCATCACGCCCTACTCCGTCGACGCCTCACGCTGCATCAGCTACCTCACCATCGAGCGTCGGCTGCCGATCGACGAGCGCTTTCATGAGCCCATCGGCGACTGGCTCTTCGGGTGCGACATCTGCCAGGAGGTCTGCCCGCACAACCGCCCCGCCGACCACGGCCGCGCCGGCCTGCCGCACGACGCCTACAAGCCCGCACGCGACTCATTCGACCTGCTCGACGTCTTGGGCTGGAACCAGGACGATCGGCGGTCGGCCTTCAGGTCCACCGCCCTCAAGCGCGCCACGCTGGCCATGATCAAGCGCAACGCGATCATCGTCGCGGGCAACAAGCTCAGCGCCGCCGACGATCCACCCCTGGCCGAATCCATACATCGCATCGCCGATGACCCGCAAGAGTCCGACACCCTGCGCACGGTCGCACGAATCACCCTGAACCGTCTGAATCGCCAGTAAAACAGAGCCCCCCGCGCCAGCGGGGGGTCACCCCCCACGAATTACCGCCCGCGAATCCCACTCCTCATCCCCCCGCGCACCCGCGTCCGACCCGGCAGCACGAACCGCGCACACAGCACGATCGCAAGCCCAGGCGCAAGCCACACCTCGTCTCGCTCGATGAACCCCATCCAGAACATCACGGCCGCCACGCCGACGACAAACGCCCAGATTCGCAGCTTTCGACGCCCGCTTTCGCCGCGCAGGCCCGAGTGCCCGTCGCCCGTCGGGATCATCACCAGCCACACGTACGCGGGAAACACCAGCCCGTAGAACGACATGAAGCACCGATACAAAATCTCGCCGTACGAGAGCTCGGCGTGCGTGGCTTCAAGTGTGAGGATCAAGACCAGCGAGACCGCCACGATGGCCGTATTCGTCGCGCGCCGGACATACGGCCGCTCGGGAAGATGCCTCAACTCTCGTCCGTGCACGCCGATCGTGAACGACAGCTGTGCCATGATGTGAATGAGGATCGCAACGCCCGCGGGCCCGGCCAGCACGAACGCGAACCAGGGCGTCGACTCAAGAACGCGTGACGCATACCCGAGCGTGAACAAAAGCATCGCCAGAAACAGCACGCCGAACCCGATTGTGAACGCGGCCGTTCCGCCGGCGCCCGGTGCGGACTGTCTCGCCCGATGTAGCGTGATGTCCAGGTACGGACACGCGAGAAATCCGAACATGCACACCGGGGCGAACCACGCGAGGCCGAACGTGTCGGCGACCATCGGCACGTGCAGTGATAACGGCTCCGAGTCCATCAGCAAGGCTGCTGCGGCCATTGCCGAGCCGAGCAACAGCACGATCGATGCGTTTCTCACCAGCGACATGCTTCGCCCGCTCGAGGTCGCCCACAACATGCAGAACATGGCAACGACGGCCGGCGCAAACACGACCGCGTACGCATAGCCCGGTCGCCCGGTCGATTCGTGCGGCACGACGCTCACGATCAACCAGCACAAAAACACGCACTGAAACGCGATCGTCACCCGTGAGAACCACGCGATCGCCGGTCCGTGCCGTGCAACGATCGCTTCGCTCGCGCCGCGGTGCCTCAACACCCACCCCATCGCGCCCGCGCCGAGCACGTTCGGCACAGCGAACACAACGAACCCCCAGATCCCGTAGTCGCGCACCAGCAGCACCGGCAGAAACATCCCGATGCACCACGTCCACGAGCACGCCAGGTACGCCGACCACCCGAGTGTCGCCGGCCACCCGGTCGTGTTTCCGTTGTCCCCGGCTGACATGCGCCTAGGCCCGTCTCGAACGCTTGCGCTTGTGCTGCGCCTTGGGCGTGACGTGGAATGCCGCGGCGCACTTCCCAACCCGCTTCTCGCGCCCGCCCGGCTTTGTGATCTTCTGGCTGATCTCCATGTCGATCGTGATGTTGAACTCCGCACGCGACTTCACCAGCGATTCGATGTCCTCCCTGGGCGTGATCTTGTAGACCGCCGGCCCGAAGCAGGGCCGCAAGAACCGATAGTCCAGGTGCTTGCATACCACCGTGTAGTCCCCACCGCACGCCGCGAACACGTACATCCCGCCTGCGATCTCCGAGTTCCCCAGTAGCGCCGCACCCGCCATCGCGTTGTACCAGTTCTTGTTGAAGCGCCGGAACGGCAGCACCGCCGTGAACGTACGCTGGTCCAGTTGCTTCATCTGGATCCCGCTCCGGAACGCGTACGGAAGCCAGATCATCGAACACACACGGTGCCAGAAATTATTGCGAGTGCTCAGCTTGCTCAAAAACGAGTCGATCCGATCCATCAGCGTCCGCCGCCCGGACCGTGACGCCGCCGAGGGTCGGCCCCCACCCACCGGCGGTGTCACCGGCTGACCGTCAAGCGCCGTGGCACGCGGCGACGCCTCGGCAGACGCGCCGCTCGCAACCGCCGCATCGGCCGCCGTCTGTTCAATCGCGCTCGGTTCGGTCGCTGGCGTGCTCACTGACTCTTCCTGGTTCGCACAAACGCTCGCTACCATCATAGCGGTCGCCCCCGGCTCACGGCTCGACCGGCGTCAGCTCGTACCACCCCCGGTCCGACCGCCTGACTCGCTGAAACGGGTTCCCCGGCTCGTGGTCCAGCACCAGCAGCCAGTCATTCAAAGCCGCTTCCTCCAGAAGCCAGTGCCGCGTAATCATGCTCATGTACGCCTCCACATCGTACGCCAGGTTGTACGCCGCTCCCACGTGGTGCACGCTGGGCATCACGTCCGGCACGAACACGACCGTCCGCCCGCTCTCGTCCGTGAACTTCACCGCCTGCTGCCCCCACGTGTGCCCCGGCGTCAAAAACACACTCACACCGGGAGCAACCTCCGTCTCGCGGTACGACAGCGGAACCTTCGGCAGTTGCTCCCGTCCCGGCCTGTAACCAGTCGGAAACGGCCGGGGCGAGTCGTGCAGCACCAGACGCTCCCGCCCGTCCGGCAGCGGCAGCCGCAGCGGCCCCAGGTGGTCCACGTAATACGTCCGCGTCATCACCGCCTGGTTCCCGATCGCATCATACCACTCGCGCTGCTGCAGGTGCACCGCCGCGTTGGGAAACGTCAACTTCACCCGATCAACCGACAGCGGCGAATCACCCTCCGCTGCCGTCCAGTCCGGCTGCTCATTGTCACGGCAGCGGCGGGTCAATCCACCCGCGTGGTCGAAGTGCAGGTGCGTCACGATCACCGCCTCGATGTCGCCCGGGTCGTGCCCCGCCTCGATCAGCGCCGACTCCACCGTCCGACCATCCAGCCCGAATATCGACGACATCTTCTCGTCCAGCTTGTCGCCCGTGCCCGTCTCGATGATCATCTTCCGAGGCGGCCGCAGCCCGTCGTCGTCGGTCGCGATCGCTTCGACCGGCTCCAGCAGCAGGCAGTTGTGCGCCAACTCAATCCGGTTCTTCTCGTCCGCCTCGATGGCGCGCGACCACACCGCGCGCGGCACCACGCCGAACATCGAGCCACCGTCCAGAAGGAGTCGGCCCGCACGCAGAAGCGTCCACTGATATCGAACCGCGCCTGTCATCATTCCCAAGTGTAGCGACCCCGGCCTTACGAGCCTCGGCCGGAAGGGAGCGTAATCCTCCCCGAATCACATAGCTCCGACCCTACGAGACGCCACCGGAAGGGAACGTGATCCTCCCCGCATCACACATTCCCGCCGTTACGAGCCGCGACCGGAAGGGAGCGTGGATAGCGCCCACCCCT
>JADFGU010000095.1:5099-8490 GCA_022567535.1 Planctomycetota bacterium
AGTTCAATTCCACCTTGGTCACTCTCTCCGCGCTTCGCCCGCCGTGGCTAGACCTGTCCCACGCAATTTGCCGCGCTTCCTGCCAGAAGTGCAAGCGCTACGAAACCAGTACGATACTTCATTTTCGTCTCCTTTGCAAGACAAAAAACAGTGATGCCGCCCCGAGCCCAACAAACGTTGCTGGGGGTGGGACGACAGATG
The DNA here is from genome assembly GCA_022567535.1 of Planctomycetota bacterium. Classification (GTDB taxonomy): domain Bacteria; phylum Planctomycetota; class Phycisphaerae; order Phycisphaerales; family UBA1924; genus JADFGU01. The sequence continues at coordinate 5,301 of JADFGU010000095.1, forward strand.
AAAGACGTAATCCCATGAACGGAAAATACGATGGGTGGCTGATTCTAAATGTGTCAAGCCGATCCCATTCCAATGCACCCCAGCGAAACGACCCGAGCAAGAATCGGTCCTTTGGCAGGCCTCTCCCATAGGCAATTGCTTCAGTCCACTCCAGAGTCCCACCTGATGCTGCGAGCAAGCCCCACGGGCTCAGGGTGTCGGGGTAGGAATCAACCGGATAATGGGTGAAGGGGTCGCCCCAGCCGCCGTTGTCGGTCTGCGCACCCGGCGAGCCGGGCGGTCCGCCGATGAGTTCAATGTCGCTGGTGCTGTTGTACGGCCAGTACCCCGCTTCACCCGGCCCGTACCGATCAGGATCAAAGTGATTCGCCTTGATCCACTCATTCATCGTGGGGATCCAGAACTTCGCTCCGGGGCTGTGTTCTTGCTGATCGTTGAAGCTGCCGTCGGGATTGTCGGTGAAGGTGGCCGTGTCGTAGACGCCGTTCTCGAACGCCCACTTCTCATTGATCTTGTCGTTATGCAACCAGTTGACATAGCGAGCCGCGAAACGCCACGACATGTCCGTAGCGTACTTGTCAGAGCCCGGCTCCATGATGAACGCGGGCGGCTGGCTGGGGTTTCTATTTGTGGCCCAGATCCAGTTGCCCGTGAGCGCTCCCGAGAGACGGGTGTACCTCGGGTCGGTCATGTGCGGGAAATATGCATTGACAAACTCGAACCACTGCCCGACAGTGACCTGCGTCTTGGCGATGCGGTACTCGTAATCGACACGCCCAACCTTGATCGGGACGGACCGGAAGGGCGGGTGAAACCGCGGTGCTTCAAGCGCGTTGGCGTTTCGATTCCCCGGATGCGTGATCGTCGCCCACTCGTACCCGTAGTTGGGCAGCGTCTGGCCCGTGGTCCGGGGCGTGATTGCCAGGAGCACGCCGCACAGCGCGACGCTTCCCAATCCTGTCCATGCTCTGTTCTTCATCGCTGGATCTCCGTATCCGTCCCAGCCGCACACAAGCGTACCGGGGGGGGGCTTGTCAAGTCCGTTGTATCGGTTGTCGGGGCGAATGTGCAAGAAATCGGCACCCCAGGGCCAAGGAGGCCCAAGCGCCAGCGCGGGCTCTCTTCCGCGTACCGCGCTCCTCACGCGCAGACTGCGTGAAGAGGACCCCCTGCTCGCGCACGGGGCTCTGTTGGGGCGGGTGCGGCTTCCGCTCAGAGGGTGGTCCTCACCGACCGGAGTTCGGCGGAGAACCTGCCCCTACAGTATCGTCCAGCGACGGGGGACGACCCGTGGAAGGCGATCATGCCGCGACTCTCACTGCAGCAATTGCAACCCGATTCGCCCCCGATTTCGCGGCGCTGCCCTGATGCGCCTGGCCCGCTCGGGCCCAAGGAAAAGTGCGGGGTGTTCGGCGTCTGGGGCCGATCCGACGCTGTCCACCTGGCCTACCTCGGCATCTACGCGCTCCAGCACCGCGGGCAGGAGTCCGCCGGCATCGCCCTGGTCAAGGCCGGCGACCGCGCCGAGATCATCGGCAGGTCCGGCATGGGCCTGGTGTCCGACGTCTTCACGCCTGAGGCCATGGAGCGCCTCCAGCGCTGCGACGCCATCGCCGCCATCGGGCACAACCGCTACTCCACCACCGGCGGATCAATCGCGTGCAACTCCCAGCCGTTGATCGAGTCGTTCATCGACGGCCAGGTCGCCGTCGCGCACAACGGCAACCTGGTCAACGCCCAGGTTCTGCGCGCCATGTTCGAGCGTGACGGCCACCTCTTCCACACCACCAGCGACACCGAAGTCATGATCCACCTCCTCGCTTCGCCTGAGCAGCAGCGCGCGCCAGACCCACTCGCCGCCACCCTCCGACGCGCGCACGGCGCCTTCAGCGTCGCCTTCCTCTTCCCCGACCGCATCGAGGCCGCACGAGACCCCTGGGGGTGGCGCCCGCTCGTCCTCGGTGAGCTCGAAGCCGGCGAGCCGGTCGTCGCCAGCGAGACCGTCGCCCTCGACGTCGTCGGCGCACGCTTCATGCGAGAGGTCGAGCCCGGCGAGATCGTGACGCTCTCTGACGACGGCGTCTCGTCCCGCACCTTCTCCGAACCCGCCCGAAGCCGCGCACACTGTGTCTTCGAGCACGTCTACTTCGCAAACCCCGCCAGCGACGTGTTCGGGCAGAACGTGCAGCTCGTCCGCGAGCGCCTGGGCGAGACCCTCGCACGCGAAGCACCCGTCGACGCGGACTATGTCATGCCGATGCCGGACTCCGGCCGCAGCGCCGCCAACGGCTACGCACGCGAGAGCGGGATCCCCTACCGCGAGGGCATCGTGCCCAACCGCTACGTCGGCCGCACCTTCATCAAGCCCACACAAGAAGAGCGCATCGCCGCCGTCAAGCTCAAGCTGAACATCGTCCACCAGATCGTCGGCGGTCGCCGCCTCGTGGTCGTGGACGACTCCATCGTTCGCGGCACGACCATGCGCGTCAAGATGCAGCAGATCCGCGACGCCGGCGCACGCGAGATCCATCTGCGGATCTCATGCCCGCCCCTGCGGCACCCGTGCCACTTCGGCGTCGACTTCGCCACACGCGAGCAGCTGATCGCCCACGGCAAGAGCGTCGACCAGATCCGCGACTTCCTCGGCGTCGACTCGCTGCACTACCTCTCGCTCGACGGCATGCTCTCGTGCCTCAAGCACCCGAGCGAGCACTACTGCACCGCCTGCTGGACCGGCGAATACCGCATGGATGTCGAGCACCCGACCACCGAAGAAGTCGTCTCCAGCCAGCACAAAATGTGGTAGCCGCGCCCCTCAAAGCCAACGCCGGATCACCCTACAAAAGAGGCCCAAGCGCAATCGCGGGCTCTCTCTTCCTCTCCCTCTCTGCGCTCCCTCTCCCTCTTCTTCCCGTTCCCACTCCCTTTCCCTTCAAGCTCCCTCTCCCATCGCCGACGGGGAGGTGCCGCTCGACGGGTACCGGAGGGCGGTGGACGACCAGACCCTGATCGTCTCGGCATGCCATGCCTACTACCAGACCGGGTTCAAGCAGGACCTCGACGCGATCGGGGAGATCCTCGGGTTGCTGGAGGAATACGACCTGACGGACAATACTCTGGTGATATTCGCCAGCGACAACGGCGCAGGGCCGACATGGCGGAACGCACCGCTGCGGGGCGGGAAGTCGCG
>JADFGU010000096.1:0-7437 GCA_022567535.1 Planctomycetota bacterium
CTGGTTGAGGCTCGACCGCCAGCACCGCGAGCTTCGGCACTTTGTGCAGCAATTCGCAACTCACAACTCACAACTCCAATGTTGGCGCCCACATCGAGCAACCGATCACCCGGTCGCGCGAATGAACGCAGTACTGCCGCGATGGTTGGGTCGAACCGACCGGCCAAGTAGACATTGCGGCCAATCATCTCGTTTGGAAATACGCGGATCGGATACCCTGAGCGGGATTTCGTCATCAGCGTTTGGGCGTCGACGGCGAGGTTGCGGATGAACGTGCGATCGATGATCTTCCCGATAAGATGCGCATCGTGATGGCGCTCTACTACCGCGAGGGCATCAAGATGCGGGAGATCGGCGAGAAGCTCGGCCTGACTGAGTCCCGGGTGAGCCAAATCCACTCCAACGCGGTGAGTCGGCTGCGTCGCGTCATGCGTCTGGCCAACGGGGAAATCTAGTTTCCGGGGCGATAGGATGGGAGCATGCGGCCTGAAGCCGTCCAGCCCGTACTGCCCCTGCCCCTGCTCCGCCTCGGTGTGAGCCTCTGGGTCGGTCTCTGGGCCACCGCTGGGATGGCTGCTTTCCGCGGCGTCGCGCAAGACTATGGAGGGCTCTATTGAAAACTCATTCAACGCCGAGAGTCGCGAGAAAGTGCTCGAGTTCTTGAGGCCCGAGCGCCCAGCCCCAGGACAGCCGACGACTCGGTAGCCGAGTCACTGTGCGCGGTGTTGGCGCCGTCCGGCAGACAGAGCGACGATTCGCTCAGAGAGTCGGGAGCCGGCATTGTGTTGCACCGCTCACACACCAAACGGCATCTGATTCGTTCGGGTTTGACATGGTGCCACAAAAATGCCGGCCCGGTACTATGAGACAGATCATGCCGTCACAATCTGTTCCGCCCCCTGACTCCGCTGACAGCTTGCGAACAGCGGACTGAGTGTCTAGACTTCATCACCATCACGTCACGCTGCTGAACAGCGCGATCAGGAGAGCGCGAGTGAAGATCGACCTCTGTCAACGACGCTTGGGCTCATTCGATGGTGCCTCGACCTGCAGGCGATATGGATGAGGCCGGCATAAGGAGGCATTGCGATGGATCCCACGGGCACCTTCAAGAACCAGAAGGCCCCTTGCGGCAAGATCGTGGACGGGGAGACGTACGAGGACCGAGACGAACAGACCCTCCTCACCGAAGAGCTTTGTTACGCTTGCGGCTGCCTGGTCATTCGTCACGAGTACCACGACGGCAGTGTAAGCCGCAAGTGAGGTTCAGCACAATGGCAAGATCCTGGTCGATGATCTGCTTTCCGCAGAGTAGCTCGGGAGGGTACCTTTCGCTGTGAGCAACCACCATGATGTTCTTCTTGTGGGCGGCGGTGGTGCGGGCTTGCGCGCCGCTATTGAAATCGCCGAGACAAACTCGCATCTGAGCATCGCCGTCGTCTCCAAAGTGTACCCCATGCGGAGCCACACCGTATCGGCGGAGGGAGGCGCCGCGGGGGTGATCCGTGACGACGATAGTCTCGACGAGCATGCCTACGACACCATCTCCGGCGGGGATTGGCTGTGCGATCAGGACAGCGTCGAGATGTTCGTCGAAGAAGCGCCGCGAGAGCTGCTCCGCCTGGAACACTCGGGCTGCCCGTGGAGCCGCGAGCCGGACGGCCAGATTGCCGTCCGGGCATTTGGGGGCATGAAGAACAAGCGGACATGGTTTGCCGCCGACAAGACCGGCTTCCACATGCTGCACACGTTGTTCCAAACCTCCCTCAAATACAAGAGCGTCGTTCGATACGACGAGTGGTTCGTGACCAAACTCCTGGTGGATGATGGGCGGGTGTATGGTGTGGTCGCCATCGAACTCATGTCGGGAAGGATCGAGGCGATCACGGCGGGGGCGGTCATCCTGTGCACGGGAGGATGCGGCCGGGTTTTTCCGTTCACCACCAATGCCAACATCAAGAACGGCGATGGTATGTCGCTGGCTTACCGGGCCGGTGCTCCTCTCGCCGACATGGAGTTCATTCAGTACCACCCCACCGGTTTGCCATTCACCGGCATCCTGATCACCGAGGCGACCCGTGCCGAGGGCGGCTACCTGATCAACAAGAATGGCGATCGCTACCTGCAGGACTACGGCTTGGGGAAACCTGAGCCGAAACCCGTATTGCGCAGCATGGAGCTCGGTCCCCGCGACCGTCTGTCGCAGGCGTTCGTCAAGGAGGTGGAGAAGGGCCATGCCGTGGACACGGACTTCGGCCCGGTGGTCCATCTGGACCTCCGTCACCTGGGCGAAGAGCTCATCAACCGCAAGCTGCCCTTTGTCCGCGAGCTTTGCCTGAAGTACGAGAACATCGATCCCGTGACAGAGCTGATCCCCGTGCGACCAGTCGTCCACTACATGATGGGTGGCGTCCACACGGACATGAACGGCGCCACCTCTCTGGCCGGGCTGTATGCGGCGGGGGAAGTGGCGTGCGTGAGCATCAACGGCGCGAATCGTCTGGGATCCAACTCGCTGTCCGAGATCCTGGTTTTCGGGGCCCGGGCCGGCCGGGCCGCCGCCGAGTACGCCTCCAGCCATACCGACACCAGTACGGCCGTGCTGGCCCAGGCGGCGGACGAACGAAACCGACTGCAGCAGCGGTTTACCCGTAAGAGAAGCGGCGAGCGAATCGCCGACCTCCGCGACGAGATGCAGAAGACGATGGAGCAGAGCGCGGGCATCTACCGGTCGGGCGAATCGCTTTCGCAGGCGGCTGACACGCTCCATGAATTGCAGGATCGCTTCGCCTCGGTGACCATCGAGGACGACAGCAGGACATTCAACACCGAGCGGATTTCCGCCCTGGAGCTTGCCTACATGCTCGATGTGGCGGAGACCATCGTCAACTCAGCCCTGCGCCGGGAGGAATCGCGTGGTGCGCACCAGCGCACCGACTTTCCTGCACGGGACGACAAGCGTTATCTGGCGCACACGTTGATCCATCGGGAGCCCGACGGCTCGTGCCGGGTAGAGTATCTTCCGGTGACCATCACCCGCTGGCCTCCTGCCGAGCGGATCTACGGGACGTAAACACCTTATGAATGACCGAATCACGATGCAGGTGGCACGGTACCTACCCGAAGGGGACGCGGAGCTTTCCTACCAGGAGTACGAAGTACCGTATCCAAGGGAATGGGTCGTCCTCGACGGCCTCAACTACATCAAGGACCGCCTGGACGGTTCGCTGTCGTACCGATGGTCTTGCCGGATGGGTATCTGTGGGAGTTGCGGCATGACCGTCAACGGCGAGCCGAAGTTGACGTGCGCCACGTTCCTCGCCGACTACGCCCCCGGCCCCGTGAGAATCGAGCCTTTGCAAAACTTCCCCGTCATCCGCGACCTGGTCGTTGACACCGGGGACTTCATGCGAAAACTGACGAGCGTCAAGCCCTGGCTGATCCGCGAGGAGGAGAAGCCGCTGTCAGAGGGTGAGCACTTGCAGACGCCCGCGGAGCTGGACCAGTACAAGCAGTACAGCATGTGCATCAACTGCATGTTGTGCTGCGCCGCCTGCCCTGTTTACGGACTGGACTCCGAATTCGTCGGGCCGGCCGCCATCGCCCTGGCACAACGTTACAACCTCGACGGGCGCGACCAGGGATCCAAGCTTCGGCTCGATGTACTCTCCGATCACGAGGGCATCTGGGGCTGCACCTTCGTGGGTGAATGCAGCAAGGTCTGTCCCGAGAACGTCGATCCGGCCGGCGCCATCCAGCGTTACAAGCTCACCGCCGCGATGGACTCCCTCAAATCCTTCTTGATGCCCTGGCGGGGTAGTTAGGAAAGGCAACCGTGTACACGAACTACCATCCACGCTGGCACCGCAAGCCAATGTCGACCTATTGGTGGCTTGAGCGCCGGTCTTATCTCGCCTTTATCCTGCGCGAAGTGAGCAGTGTCTTCATCGCGTGGCTGGTGGTGTTCCTGATGTTGCTGGTCCGTGCGGTGGGTCGGGGCGACGCCTCCTACCAGCAGTTCCTGGACTGGTCCGCTCGACCGCTCCTTGTCGTCCTGAACATCGTGAGCCTGTCCTTTGTCGTGTTTCACGCAATCACGTGGTTCAACTTGGCTCCCAAGGCAATGGTGGTGTATGTTCGGCAGCGACCGGTGCCGGGACACTTGATTGCCGCTTCCAACTACCTGGCCTGGGCGGTTGCTTCAGGGCTGGTGGCTTGGCTCGTTCTCGGAGGATAGATGGCAAAGCGAACGATAGAGCCGTTGCTGTGGCTGCTGTTCAGCGCCGGTGGTGTGGCGTCAGCCATGCTGATACCGGCACTGGCGTTGCTCTTCGGGGTCGCATTCCCTCTGGGGTGGCTCTCGCCTCCCAGCCATGAGCATCTGCTCGCCGTGGTGCTGCATCCGCTCACCCGACTGGTTCTCTTCTTTCTCTTCATGCTGTCGATGTTTCATTCGGCTCATCGCTTCCGCTTTACGCTGTATGACGGGTTGCAGATCAAACACCTGAACGAGGTGGTTAACCTCCTTTGCTATGGCGGGGCGGTCGTCGGCTCCGTCCTTGGGGCGTATCTCCTGTGGCAGATCGGCTAAGGGCGTCGCGGGCCAGTAATCTGCTGTCACCTCACAGCGAACTGATTCACGCCGCGTCTCGTCGCGTGGTCTGAAGTTGGGGGCCAGCAGTGTGTTGCACCGCTGACAAGCCAGACGGCTTCGGATCCGTGTCGGTTTGACATTGCCGAGCAGCACGCTCACCGAGTGCTTGACACCGAGTGCGGGTCTCCGATAGACTGCGGCACCGGCACTAAGCACACCAACTGGAGGCGAACGCATGAGACAATTCCGCCATCGGTATTCTGGAGCAATCTTGCTCGCGGGCGTCCTGCTCGCGTCACCTGTCGCCAGCGCGCAGCAGCCTGAAGTCAATTCGGCTTATCTCCGAGAACATTACACCAAGTTAGAAGTCATGATCCCGATGCGCGACGGGACGAGGCTGTTTACCGCTATCTACTCGCCGATCGACACCTCCGAGCCTCACCCGATCATTATGAAGCGCACGCCGTACTCGTGCCGCCCGTACGGCGAGAGCGAGTTCCCCTCGTCGATCGGTCCGAGCCCTGCATTCGCGATCGATGACTACATCGTCGTGTTCCAGGACGTGCGTGGATGCTACATGTCCGAGGGCGAGTTTGTCAACATGACGCCGCACGTGCCCGACAAGCGCGGGCCGTCCGACATCGATGAAAGCTCCGACTGCTACGACACGATCGACTGGCTCATCAACAATGTGCCGAACATCAACGGCCGCGTCGGGCTGTGGGGGATCTCATACCCGGGGTTCTACGCGGCCGCATCGATGATCGACGCCCACCCGGCGCTCAAGGCGTCGTCCCCTCAGGCGCCGGTCGCAGACTGGTGGTACGACGACTTCCACCATCACGGTGCGTTCTTTCTGCCGCACAGCTTCTGGTTCATGTCGTCGTTCGGCCTGCCGCGTCCGGAGCCGACGACCGCACGGCGTTCGCGCCGGTTCGATGCCGGCACGCCCGATGGCTACGACTTCTTCCTGAACGAAGTGGGACCGCTCGAGAACGTGAACCAGAAGTACCTGCACGACGGGATCGCGTTCTGGAACAAGTTCATCGAGCATCCGAACTACGACCAGTTCTGGCAGGCGCGCAACATCGTGCCGCACCTGAGCGATGTAGCGCCCGCGGTGATGACGGTGGGAGGGTGGTTCGACGCCGAGGATCTGTACGGCCCGCTCGCGATCTACCAGTCGATCGAGGAGCAGAACCCCGACATCTTCAACATCCTCGTCATGGGCCCGTGGGCGCATGGCGCTTGGTCGCGCGGGGCGGGAGATCGGCTGGGTGACGCCCACTTCGGACAGGAGGCGTCACCGTTCTACCGCAAGAACATCGAAAAGCCGTTCTTCGACTTTTTCCTCAAGGGCGGCGTGAGCATCGACCTGCCCGAGGCGTACGTGTTCGAGACCGGCGCCAACCGGTGGCGCACGTTCAATGACTGGCCGCCAGCCCAGATCCAGGAGCGTTCGATCTACTTCGGCGAAGGCGGCTCGCTCTCGTTTGCTGAGCCGCCGCGAGTGGATCCGGACCAGCGCTCGACCGCGTACGACGAGTACATCTCCGACCCAGCGAAGCCCGTGCCGTACACCGAGGCGGTTGCGCGCGGGATGACGCGCCAGTACATGACCGACGATCAACGCTTCGCGTCCCGCCGACCGGATGTGCTCGTCTACCAGACGGAGCCTCTGGCAGAAGCGGTGACGCTCGCGGGTCCCATCCTGGCGGATCTGTGGGTCTCGACCTCCGGCACAGACTCGGACTGGATCGTCAAGCTCATCGACGTGCATCCCGGCGAGCACGAGGACTACCCCGGCATCCGCGTCAACACGCGCACGGGCGGGATGCAGATGATGGTCCGCTCGGAGGTCATCCGCGGGCGCTTCCGCAACGACCCGTCTTCGCCCGAGCCGTTCACGCCCAACGAGCCGACGAACGTCAGGCTGCCGCTGCAGGACGTGCTGCACACCTTCAAGCCCGGGCATCGCATCATGGTGCAGATCCAGAGCACCTGGTTCCCGCTGGTGGATCGCAATCCACAGAAATACGTGGACAACATCTTCCTCGCCGATGAGTCTGACTTCATCAAGGCGACCCAACGCGTGTATCGATCCCCGGAGTTCCCGACAAGGCTCGTGGTGGGCGTATTGCCCTGACAGCAGGGAGCCCGCTGGTGTTCATTGCACCGCTCACAAACCACACCACAGCTGTTCCGTTTGGGCTTGACATTGCACTACGAGACGCCGGCCGGTCAGTACGAGTGGGAATGCGGGACATCAGACCTGTACGGTCAATGATGCTCGCCGCAGACTCTATTCTATGAAGCGGCACATGTGTCAGGTTTAGAGCTGGCGAGCGCCTTGGCATCTCGCGTCAGATACTCGATGACATCGACCGCTGTGTACGACGTTGCTCCCGGCTTGAGGAAGCGGGCGATGTGCGCGACATCGTCGCCGGAGGTGATGAGCGGCAGCTCGGTTTCGCCGCTCTTGCGGTACTGGCCCAGGCCGATGTTGGCGAGCAAGCCGTTGCAGACGCACTTTCGGCCCACGGTATCCGCAATGTCGCCGCCCTTGCGCAGATAATCTTCGATCGGCTCAGACGGGCATCGCCAGCCGAGCTTGCCGTTGTCCTTTTTGTACGCGTGGCGCAGGTAGCTCAGGTCGCAGATGCGCGTTCGGTTCTCGTAGACCGCCTTATTGGAGATAGTTTCATCGAGTTCAACGATCTTGAACGGGAAGCCTGTCGGCGACGCGCGTGGGTCGGTGAAGATCTTGGCCTCGCCCCGCTGACTCATCGCAAGGATGTGCGCTTTCCATCCCGGCTCAATCCCGGACTCCTCGCAATAGGCGA
>JADFGU010000096.1:7447-8460 GCA_022567535.1 Planctomycetota bacterium
TCGTAGGTCACGGCGTCCGAGTGGGTATCCTCCATTTGCACGACCTTGAACGGGAAGCCGGTCGGTGACGCGATTGGATCGGTGTAGACTCTGGCCTCACCGGTGCGGCTCATGGCCAACACACGCGCCTTCAACTCGTGCTCGAGCCCGGATTCGTCGCAATAGGCGAAGGCGGTTCCGATCTGGACCCCGGCCGCCCCCGCTCTGATCGCCTCGGCGATGCGCTCAGGTTCGGCGTACGAACCGGCGAGCCAGAACGGGAGGCCGATCTCCTTGATCGACTCGAGGTTGCACTCGTCGCGCTCACCGTAGATCGGCTCGCCCTCGACGCTGAGCTGGAGTTTGCCGCGCGGCGGCGCGTTGTGCCCGCCGGCGGTGGGGCCCTCGATGATGAAGCCGTTCACCTTGCCGCTGGACTTGCGGGCGAGCATGGTGGCCAGCGTCGGAGAGGAAACGATGGCGATGAACTCGGGCCGATTGAGTCTGGGCGGCGTGCCCCCGTGGAACTCAGCGGGATCAAACGTGTTCGTAAAAATCTCGCCCGGCTCGGCGCCCTTGACATCGATGCGCAGCTCAACTTCTTGACCTATTGCAAGCTTGTCCAGAATCCCTGGGATGAATTTGGGAATCCCCGCGCCCATGAGGACATAGTCCACATCCGCAAGCATCGCACCAAAAATCGAACACAGATTCGGAGTCTGGATCTTCTCCAGGAAGTTGATTCCGACCAGCCCGTCATGACCCTCCTTGGCAAGGTACACCTCGACAAAGTTGCTCACAATCATCAACTCTTCGAGTTTGCGGCTGGGCTTGATCGACGGAACGGGGTTCGCCTTGAACGGCTTATCCGCGGCCTTACCGCCCTCTACGAAATAGCGTTCGAGAATCCCGTCAACGATACCTGGCAACGGAAACGCGGCCATGGCCCGACGCATGTGTCCGCCGGCATCTCCAACCTGAAGCCGACGAACGAGAATCACATCCAACGCCGTTCCGGAAACAACGCCCAACTG
>JADFGU010000097.1 GCA_022567535.1 Planctomycetota bacterium
ATTGGGCGCGAGCAGTCGAACTGCTGGAGGTGCAGCTCGACGCGTCCCCCTACGACCCGCTGGTTCGAAAGCTCTACGCGGAGTGCCTTGGCCACTTGGGCGAGTGGGAGCAGATGCTCGACGCGATCCTCGCCGTCAAGCGCATTCGAGAGACGTCGATCCACGACCATCGAGAGCAACTCAAGCTCGTTCTCGCCGGCAAGCAGGTCCGTGAGGCGGCCGGCGGAGTGCGACAGTCGCCGCAAACGCCCCAGGCGACACCGCCGGGCTTCGGCTACCCCGGATCCTACTATGGCGGGTTCTACGGCCGGGGCGGTGCGGACCAAGAGACCACGCAACTCGCGACGATCTACACCAGGCTCGGTCGCATTGACGACGCCAAACGCCTGTATGTGACGGGAAACCTCAACGCCTCCGTGCTGCCGAGTGTCGCGCAGCTCCTGTGGAGGCAAGACGCCAAGGACCGGGCGCTCGAGCTGATGCGGCTCTCGGTTCTGACGGGCGGGTCCAATTCAGAATACGCGATCACGCTGTACGCGAACATGCTTGCCGAGGTCGGACGGACTGATCAGGCGATCGATCTGCTCATCCGCGCGTACAACTGCGTCGAAGCGGCGCAGTACGAGCAGGCTTACTTCGGGCGGTTCTTTTACGGCGGCTTCGGATACGACACGCCGGGCATGGAGGACTCGACCGAGAGCGTGTATTCTCAGGCTCTGTACGGCGTGCTGGTGCGCACGGGTAACCTGGAGGAAACGCTCACGCGCTTGCGCGAACGCGTCGCCGCGTCACCAGATGATCGCCGGAGTCTCAAACTCCTCATCAGCTTGCAGGTTCAGCAGCGGCAGTGGGATAAGGCGAAGGAATCGCTGGAACTCTGGCGGAGCGTGCAGGCCGACAATCCGGCCGTGCTCAGACAGGTCATCAGCGTCAATTTCCAACTCGGCGACTGGGAAGCAGCGCTCGCGGTCCTGGAGGACCTCACAGCGGAAGAGCCGGACAACGCACGCCAGCTCTCCCTGATCGAGGGTTTCATACGCCTCATGCAGTCGCGCAGCGAGGACGTCGCCGCCTCCATCGCCCCGGGGCTTGAGGACAAGGGCGTCCAGGCGAGTGCGGACTGGGTGCCGTCGGCCGTGTTGCTCGCAACATCGGATTCGATCGACACGCTCTCGGAGTGGCTTCAGGGCTGGCGTTCGCGAGGCACGCTCGATGAACAGGGCAAGGGTGTGCTGCAGGCAGCCATGATTGCTCAGGGCGCCTGGCAGGACGCAGCCGATCTTGCGCTCGAGAACCTTTGGCAGGACAGGCAGATGCTGACCACGTCACACCGCTGGTTCGGCGTCTTCCGACGGGCCGTGCGCGGGGCGATGCGTGACGGTATCGAACTCGAATTCTCGTCCGCCGCAGACGGCGCTCTCATGGAGTATGTTCGAAGCGGCCGTGAACCCGCCGTCGAGTTGTTCCGCCGGGCGATCGACGATGATGCTGAGAGTCTCGATGCTCGGCGCGGACTGCTGCTCGTAGCGATCGCGGACCACGATCTGGACGACGCGATCGCGGCCAGCGAGGATCTCCTCGCATGGCTGAAGGAGCGGCGACTCCAACTCTGGCACGCGGCGCCAACGCCGTCGCCCGGCGATCTTGTGCGCGAGTATCTCGCGCAGATGCAATCACAGGGGCTCGATTCGCAAACCGTGCTCGGCATGTCCATGGGCTTCGGATCACTTCTGCAGCAGGCACTGTCCATGCAGGAGTACGGCCAAAACGCGCCTGAAGGCACAACCTATGCGGATCTCTGGACTTGGCAAGCGATTCAGCACGCGTCGCTTGTCTCACTGCGCAGAGATCCAGATCTCTACCAGGCCTACCTGGACGAACAGGAGCGATTGGGCCTCGGGTCCGACTACGAGGATTGGGAGCGGCTCCAGTCCATGCAGTCCATGCAGGTCATGCAGGCCATGCAGGCCGGTTCGTTCGGTCGATTGCTGGCTCGCGGCATGTCTTATTCGAACAACTTTTACGATTACGGCGGTGGATACAACAAAGGCACGTCCTATGACATCGGCGCGCAACTCCGTCGGTGGACGTACGCAAACGGACTGCTTAGCCACTACATCAAGCTCGCGGAAGAGGCCGGCAATCGGCTCCCACTCGATGAATGGCTCAATCTGGCCGAGAGCTACGCTGCGCTCGGTGACGAGACCGCCGCGAAAGAATGGGCCGCGCGGGCCGCTCAGATTATGCTCGCAAACATGGTGGTGGCAGACTCGCCAATGCTGAGCGACGCCCGCTACTCGTGGTATTGGTGGAGCTACGGCTCGGGCGCATCGGAAACGATCGACAGTATCCAGGGACACCTTGCCCGTGTCCGCGTGGGCACCGACGTGGACGATCTCATCATGTGGCAGCCGTCGGACGCACTGCTGAAGCTCTCGCTTGAGGACCCCGCGATCGCGGATCGGCTGCTTCGCAGCGAAGCAGACGTCACCGAAGGCTGGGCCGAGACCCAGACGTTCAAACAACTCATCCGGTATCACCTCGTGCGCGGCGAGCACCGCGACGTTGCGGATCTGATCGAGCGTGCAGAAAACAACATCCTCGAGTCGGATTACCTGGAGGACTACATTGAGGCGTGCATCGGGCTCGGGCGGTTCGACCGCATCGACGCGATTCTCAGCGAGGCTCAAGATCGGAGTATGACACTCGGCGATGATGTGCGCATCCTCCGCACAGTTCTGCTGAGGGTGCGAGGCGACCATGCCGAAGCCGACTCGCTCGAGCGCAGCATCATCGACGAGTGCGTGGACCTGCAACCAAGCCCGGTCCGGGTGGATGAGGGGTTCCGCCGCGCGTTCCAGGTCTACCGCGAAGGCGAGTACGGGTACGCGGGAATGTACGGCGGCCGCCGATGGTGGAGGCAGGGCGATCCGGGCGTGCTCGCCACGACGCTCGCCAGCGTGTCCGAACTCGCTTCGGCCGCGGGCATGGACTACCAAAGCCCTGTCGGCACCGACGACCTCACGCTTGAGCGCCTTCGCTCGTGCTACGCCAGATGCGGGCTCCCGGACGATGCGGTCCGCATCATCGATTTGGAACTCGCAAGGGCGACCGAAAGCGCACGCTGGGCTCTGACCCAGGAGAAAGCGAAGCTGCTCAAGGAGGCCGACAAACCCGATCAGGCCACAAAGGCGCTCGACCCGCTGCTTGAGGCACGATGGCGGGAGGTGCGGGAATCGACGTCCGGTCCTGAGCGTTTGGAGTCTTTTCTTTCCTACCTTACCGCTCGGAATCTTTACAACGACGCGGATCGGCTATATGATCTGCTGATGCAGGCCAAGACCATCGAACCAATGCTGGATGAAGATGGGACGATCGAAGCAGATCTGCTGTTCGACCTGGGCCGCTTCGACGAGGCGGACGCACTCTTTACGCGGATGCAGGAGCGCGGGGACTTCGACTACTATTCGACCGAGCTGTTGTATCAAGCGGGCATCGCCGCGCACGAATCGGGCGGGGACGGAGCGGTGATGCTGCGCAGGGCGCTGTGGCGCGAACCGACGCATGAACTGGCGGGCGAGGCACAGGAGCTGCTGAAATGACCAATGACGACGGCCATCTGATGCGGACAATCCTTGATGCGCTTGCGACGCGGCAACGCGTGGTCAACATCTTCGTGTTTACGCTGCGTGGCGCGATGACAGGGATTGGCGCGGCTGCGCTGCTGACCGTGATCCTCGCCATCTCGGGTTTCCCGCCTGCCCTCGGCTTCATTGCGATCTGTATCGCCGCTGGTGCAGGCGCCGGCACGCTTCTCGGCGTGCTGCGGCGACGAGACACACTTAAACTGGCGCGCGCGTTGGACCGCGCCGCCGGCGCCGAAGACCGGCTCGCAAGCGCTGTCGATCTGGAGGGCAAGGCACCCGCGGCGTCCTGGCGGCTGGTCCGCGCGGACGCCGTCTCGCGCGTCTCGGGAACGCACGCGAGCCAGGCGATCCCCTTCCACACCCCGAGCAGCCTGCGCTGGCTCCCCGTGCCGATCGTGATCCTCATCGCGACTCTCTGGCTCGCACCCGGTTCCACCGTGATCGCCGATACTCCCGTGCCGGATGTCTCTCCAGAGCAATGGACCCAATTTGAGCAATTCCTCCGAGACGAGATCGAAAAGCTGCCCGAGCCCAAGAGCGAGGACACCAAACAGGTCGCGGCTGGCATGGAACGACTCGCCAGGCTTTTGGAGCGACAGCCAGAGAAGAAACTCGCGCTGGCACAACTTGCCAAGCTCCGCACCGATGTCGATCGCCGGCGCAAACAACTCAGTCGGTCCGAGCGTCCGCCCCGCCAGGCGGCGAACGCGATAAAACGCGAGGGCGTGCTGTCTAGGTTCTCAGCATCCATGCGTCAGGGCGACTACAAGCGGGCGGCTGAGAACCTTGAGAAACTCGCCCAGCAACTCCGCGAGCAGGTGCTCCGCATGTCCGCCGAAGACTTTGAGTCAACGACCGAGGATTTCCAGGCGCTTGCAATGGAGCTATTGGACGAGCAGGAACTGTCCGACGACGCCCGGGAATGCTCCGCTGCTTCGAGCGAGATGAACCGTGACCGTCTGTCCGAAGCGATGCGCAAATTCGCCAAACGCCTGCGCGAGAACGCGGATCGACTCTCGCAATGCGACAGCTTGTGCCAGGCCAGCGGGGCGCTGAGCGAACTCCAGAACCGCATCGGCCGGGCCGGTTCGAGGCGAGGCCGGGCCTCGGCCTTCATGCGCCGAGAGAGCGACAAGAAGGGCGGGCTCAGGGCAGGAGTGGGCACGGCCGACACATACTCTGACGGGCTACTCGACGCTCAAGGCATCGGCACGACGCCCGACCTCGTCACGCCCCGCGAGGGCGCCGGCGCAAGCACGCGCATTACCACCACCTCGCGTGACGAGCGCGCCCGGAGCGGGCAGGAACTCATGGACCAGTACGTCGAAATGATGCAGCGTGCCGAGGCCGATCTCGATATTGAATCTGTCCCGATTTCCTACCGCGAGTTCTTGCGCCGCTATTTCGTGGCGATCCGCTCGTATTCAGAAGAAGAGGGCAGTCCTTGATCCCCGGACGAGCGTTCGTTCCGACGAATCCCGTAACCACGGTGGGGTACGAATGAGTGACGAGGCAGTCAACCGCGAAGTGATCGACCAGTTTCTGGGCGGTTTCGACACCCTGCGACATGAGATCGCCAAGCGCATCGTTGGGTACCCCGATGTCATCAATCAGGTGCTCACGGCGATGTTCGCCGGAGGCCACATCCTGCTCGAAGGCGTCCCTGGGCTCGGCAAGACTCTCATGGTCCAAACCATTGCCGAAGCTACTCAACTGGCGTTTCAGCGCATCCAGTTCACCCCTGACCTGATGCCTGCGGACATTACCGGCACCGTCATCATCCACGACGACGAGAAGGGCGGTCGGCAGTTTCGTTTCCAGAAGGGGCCGATCTTTGCAAACCTCGTGCTCGCCGACGAGGTCAACCGCGCGACGCCGAAGACGCAGTCAGCCGTCCTCGAAGCAATGCAGGAGCGCACGGTGACCGTGGGGAGAAGCACGCACGCGCTCCCCGCGCCCTTCTGGGTGCTCGCCACGCAGAACCCGATCGAAATGGAAGGCACATACCCACTACCCGAAGCCCAACTTGATCGCTTCTTCTACAAGGTCAACATGATGCCCCAGGGCGAGGAGGAACTCCTCGGCATCATCGGGCGAACCACCGGCACCGACGAAACCACGATCGAACCCGTGCTGGGCCCCGAGCAGATCCAGCAAATGCAGCGCACGGTTCGGCAGGTGCTCATCGCGGAGTTCGTGCAGCGTTACGCCGCTCGCATTGCACTTGGCACCCACAAGGACAACGACCTCGCCACGGACATGACACGCCGGTTCCTGCGATACGGTGCAAGCCCCCGCGGCGTCCAGACACTCGTGCTCGCGGGCAAGGTCAGAGCACTGCTGGCCGGTCGATTCAACGTCTCCTGCGAGGACATCCGCGAGGTGACGAAACCTTCGCTTCGGCACCGGATCATCCGCAGTTTCGAGGCCGAGGCCGAGGGGATCTCCCCGGATGCAATCCTCGATAGTCTGATCGAGTCGATCGCGGAACCGGCTGCCGCCTGATCTCCGCCGGTATCCCGCCCGACCCAGGGGAAGCGCACATCGTCATGAGCACGGAACTGTTCGACACTGAGTACCTCAAGAAAATCGAATACCTTGAACTCATCGCGCGCCGGCTCGTCTTCGGACGTCAGCAGGCCCAGCGACTCAGTGTTCGCAAGGGCGCCAGCATCGAGTTCAAGGACTTTCGCGCGTACTCGCCCGGCGACGACCCGCGCACTGTTGACTGGTCAGTCTACGCACGCCTCGGTGAACTGGTCGTCAAACTCTACCGCCAGGAGGAAGAACTCGACCTGTGGGTGCTGCTCGACTCGAGCGGGTCGATGCGATTCGGGGAGCCCGACAAGTTCGACCAGGCTAAGCGAATCGCCGGTGCGCTCGCGTACATCGGCATGTCCAACATGGACTCCTCAAGTGTGCTGCCCTTCGCCGACACGCTTCATAAAGGCCGCATCCGACTCCGCGGGCGAGGACAGGTCTTCCGCCTGCTCAAGTATCTCGCGCGGCTGGACGCCACCGGCAAGACCAACCTGCACGAGACCACCCGAGCATTTATCGCGCGCGTCCGTCGGCCCGGTTTGGTTGCCATCATCTCCGACTTCTATGGGCTCGAGCAGTGCCAGCGCGCCATCGACGTGCTCCGTTTCTACGGGCATGAAGTGTACGTCATTCACGTCGCCAGCCCGTGGGAACTCGATCCGCCGATACGCGGCGAATATCGACTCGTCGACATTGAGAGCGCCGATCACGCCGACATCATCGTCACCGATGGCATGCTCAAGCGCTACAAGCGCAAGCACGACGAGTTTACCGACGCCCTGCGAAGCTATTGCATGAAGAACTCCATCGGCTCGTCTCTCGCGAGGACGGACGTTGCCTTCGACGAGTTTCTCACTTCGGTATTGCGGCAAGGAGGGCTGGTCGCATGAGTCTGCTCGCGCCATGGGCGCTGTGGCTCACGCCGGTGGCCGTGATCGTCGTTGGGCTATATCTGCTCAAGATCCGGCGCACGCGACAGGTCGTTCCCTCGATCGAGTTCTGGATGCGCCTCGCTGAGGAACCCCCAGTCCGCTCGCTCCTGCGCCGGCTCAAACGACTGCTCTCGCTCCTGCTCTGGCTCATCATCATCGCTGCGGTTCTCTTCGCTGTGGGCAACCCCGTCCTGGCGATCGGCAAGGCCAAGCCAAGGGCCATCGTCGTCATCATCGACAACTCGGTGAGCATGCTGACCCACGAATCGGAGTCGGGTAACGCCACCCGAATTCAACTCGCGAAGCGCGCAGTTGCCGATCTGACCTCGCGACGACCGCTCAGCGACGAGTGGCTGCTGATCGAGGCGGCACAGCAACCCCGCGTCGCACAGTCCTGGACCCACGACCGCCGCTTGATCCGTGAAGCGGCAGACGCCATCATTCCTCACAGCGGCTCGAACGATCTCGCCGAGTCGCTTGTGCTCGCCCGGCAACTTCTCACCGGCAAGCAGCGTCCAACCATTGTGCTCGTCTCCGACGGCGGCGACGGCGCGTGGAACACGCCAACGCCCGACGTGGAACTCATCCACTGGACCGTCGGCCAGACCGACGACAATCTCGGCGTGACGCGCATCTATGTGCGGCACAACCGCCAGGAAGAGTCGCAACAGGTCTACGTCGCGATCGTCAACGCCTCACAGGTCGAAGTCGAGGCGGACCTCATCTTCGAACTCGATGACAGCCCGATCGGCGTCGAACCCATCGTCATCGAGCCCGGCGGGACGTGGGAAAAGACGACATCCTTCAGATACCCCAATGGCGGGGTGCTCCGCGCCTACATCGACCGCGCGGATGCCCTGCCCGAGGACGACGGCGCGTACGCGATTCTGCAACCAGTCCGGGCCGCACGGGTGCTGCTTGTCTCCGCCGAGGTCGAGTCGTACTTCATCGCCCATGCGCTTGCTGCGATGCCCACACTGGTTGACTTAGACGCCAGTCGATCGGTGACGCCCGATGGGTACGTCGATTCACTGACCGAGGACTACGACCTGGTCAACCCCCGCAACAGCGAGGTAACCGGCCAGCCAGTCGGCGATGATCTCGGCGTTCCCCCCGCCCCGTCGACCGGCAGGACGGATGAGCGTCCGCAGGTGGTACCCGGTCATGCGGTGCACCAGCGTGCGCCAGCTCGCCTCGTCGAAGGTGACGCGAAACGGGTTGTCGCCGCTGTGACAGCTGACGGTACAGGAGGTGACGAACGCCTCCTTCTCACG